>CAIZGA010000546.1 GCA_903932385.1 uncultured Acidobacteriota bacterium | reverse complement strand
GTCAAAAATGCCGGCGCCGATGATGACCAGCGCCGCATACAGAAACATGCGGTTGGCGTTGTACGCGCGTGCATAGCCGAAGAAAAACGCGGCGATGGCGTTAATCATCAGGCCGAAAAACGTTAGTGCGTTGGGCGAGATGCGGGTCAGCGCAAGTCCATCCACGATTTTCTGCAGCAGCCAGCCGCAGCCCTTACCGAAGGCGCTAGTCCAAGTCATCTCAGTTACAAGTTTATCCCTTCAGGGGGGAAATTGCATTCAAACGCGGAAAGCCGCATGGGGCGCGGCGATTCCGCTGACCACTATACGTCGTGGATGGTGATGAGTTTCAAAATTTCCAGATCGCGTTTGCCGTTGGGCGTTTCCACGGTGACCACATCGCCGACCTTCTTGCCAATCAGCGCGCGGCCAATCGGCGACGTGGTGGAGATGAGTCCCTTGGTGACGTCGGACTCTTCGCTGGTCACCAGCTTGTATTCAATTTCAATATCTTTGCTCGAATCAAACACAATCACGGTGGCGCCGAAGGCGGCCTTGTCGCGGGGAATGTTGGCCAGATTCACGAGCGAAAGCTCTGCCATGCGCTTCTTCAGCTGGCCAAGACGAGCGTTCACAAATACCTGGCGCTGCTTGGCCATGTGGTACTCGGCGTTTTCGCTCAGGTCGCCCAGAGATGCGGCTTTTTTAATTTCTGCCGGGAGCTCGTGCGCCAGCTCATGCTCCAGCAGGCGGATTTCCTCGACAAGCTTCTTTTTAATATGTTCAGGCATAGCGTTTTACGATGACCCTACAGGTTCAAGTTTGGTCTGCTGCCTCTCTGATCTGCGCCTCAGTGGGACGTGCAGTGCACGGATGAAAATATGATTATACGCGGTGGGCATCCAGCCACGCCTGCAGAATCAGCACGGCAGCCACCTGGTCAATCACGCCGCGGCGTTCGCGACCGGTGGCGTATTCGGCGGCATCCAGGTGGCGATGCGCCTCAGTGGTGGTCATGCGCTCGTCCCAGTAGTGCAGCGGGATGCCGGTTTCCGCCTGCAGCGCATCGGCAAATTCGCGCACCCGCAGCGCCTGCGAACTCTGGTCACCGGAGAGATGTATGGGATTGCCGGCGATAATCGCGGCCACTGCATGTTTGCGCGCCAGCCTCGCCAGCGACTTCAAATCCTCGCGCACGCGGCTGCGCGTCAGCGTGAACATGGGCTGCGCGGTCAAACCGAGCTCGTCGGAGATGGCCACCCCGATGCGCCGGTCGCCGATGTCGAGGCCCAGATAACGCGGGATGCCTGACGGATGGATGGAATTACTCATGCGTGTTTAGTTTAGGCCGATGCACCGCCCCTGCGGCAACCGAATCTGGCACTAGAATTGAACGCAGGAGCTGGGAATGGCACGATTTCTTTTTTTTCTTCTGGTGCTGCTGTTGGTCCTCGGTGTTGGCGTGTACTACGCGGTGCAGACGCCCTTCGGGCCCACCACGCCCATCTACGTGGAAATTGCGCCCGGCAGTTCCACCCAGCAGATTGCCGCCGAGCTGGAAAATTCCGGCGTGTTGCGCAACCGCTATCTGTTTGACGTGGTCCGTGCGGTGAAACGCGGCCGGTTGCAGGCCGGCGAATATCGCTTCGATCATCCCGCCGATGTGCTGGAAATTTACGACCGGCTGCATCGCGGCGATGTCTACACCATTCCCGTGGTGGTTCCCGAGGGCTACAACATTTACGACATCGCGCAGGCCTTTGAGTCTGCCGGTCTGCTGCGGCAGCAGGATTTTCTCCGCGCCGCGCAGAAAGATGTTTCACTGATTGCCGATTTGAATCCCAACGCCGCCAGCCTTGAGGGATATCTGTTCCCCGACACGTATCGCTTTCCGCACAAGGTGACGCCGCTGCAAGTGGTCAGCACCATGGTGCGCCGCTTCCGGCAGGAAACGCAGCGGCTGGGACTGAAGGAAAATATTTCGCAGACGGTGACGCTGGCATCGCTGATTGAAAAAGAAACCGGCGCCAGCGGCGAACGCGGTTTAGTCGCGAGCGTTTTTGCCAACCGGCTGGCCAAGGGAATGCCGCTGGCCACGGACCCGACGGTGATTTACGCGGCGCTGCTGAATGGCCGCTATCGCGGAACCATCTACGCCTCTGACCTGAAATTCGATTCGCCCTACAACACGTATCTGCATGCCGGTCTGCCGCCGGGGCCGATTGCGAATCCGGGCGAAGCCAGCCTGCGCGCGGCGATGCAGCCGGAGCAAAGCAATTATCTTTACTTCGTCAGCGACGGTGCTGGGCACACGATTTTTTCCACCACGCTGGGCGAACACAGCAAGCACGTGGCTGCGTATCGCAAAGAAGAAAAACAGGCCGGTCGCCGATAATTCCCAGCCGCTGAAATCGCCAACCGATGGCATGTTTCCGAGTCCATTCCAGCGATTGCAGCATCTATACTAAAGACTGCGTATACCTATGATTCAATTCCCTGGGAGACTGGTGCTGTTGCGGCGTGAGCCTATCTCACCCCGCGAATTCGTGTCTCGCAGAATTCTGCGCATGTTGCTGCTGCCGGTGCTTCTCTTCCCGCTTACCGGCTGCCTGGTTCGTACGCGCAACATCCTGATTACAACGCCGCCCGATGTGGTGCTGAGTGAAAGCCCCGGCCAGCTTGTACAGCACATGAACGAGCATTACGATGCGCTGCAAACACTGACGGCCACGGTGAACATCAGCGCCACGGTGGAACACGCCGATACCGGCGAAGCCAAGGATTACACCTCCGTTCGCGGATTCATCGTCATCCGCAAGCCGGACATGCTGCATGTGCGCGGCCTGCTGCCGTTTGTCAGCACGCCAGCTTTTGACATGGTGAGCGACGGCAAGGAATTCACCGTGTACATTCCGCCGCTCAGCAAGGCGATTTCCGGCGGCATGACCGTCACTACAGCCTCTGCCAATGCGTTTGAAAATCTGCGGCCGGGAATGTTTCTGGATTCGCTGCTGCTGCAGCGCATCGGCAAAGATGATTTGTGGTCGGTGACTTCTGACACGCGCATTCTGGACACGAATTCCAAATCGCACCACGTGATTGAAGAGCCGGATTACAACCTGACCACGTATCGTAAATCGCCCGACTCCAACCAGTTGATGCCGCAGCATGTGGTGCACATCAGCCGGCGCACGATGCTTCCCTTCCAGTTGGATGTTTACGATGACAAGGGAGAAATTGAGACGCAGGCCATCTACGACAATTACGCGAAGTACGGTACGCTGACCTTCCCCTCGAGGATTACGATTCGGCGGCCGCAGCAGCACATGATGGTGACGCTGGATATCGTGAAGCTGGACTACAACCAGCAGTTGGAAGATGACCAGTTCAAGCTGGAGATTCCCGACGGCACCAGCATCCAGCACCTGAAGTAAAACTTCCGGGAAAATTTAGCGGTAGCGGTCGAGGCCGGCGCGTTTGGCGTGCGCTTCAATCACTTCGTTGATCTGCAGAGCTAGCGCCAGAGCGGCGCGCCCCTGCACGGCAGAAACTCGCGGTATGCGACGGGTGCGGACGCTGGCGAGAAAATCCTGCAATTCAAAACGCAACGGCTCGCCCGCAGTGATATCCAACTTCTGAAAACTTAGGCCGGGTGAAGGATGTGCGGGCATCTCTGCCGGAGGCCCTGCGTTCGTACTGTTTGAAAGATTAATCAACAGCGCTTCCTGCCGCGCATAATCCACTGAAACATACTGGTGCGGCTGGAAGAATCGCAGCTTGCGAACGCGTTCTGTGCTGACACGGCTGGCGGTGAAATTTGCAGTGCAGCCGGACTCAAACTCCAGGCGCACGTTGGCGATGTCGACCTTCTGCGAGAGCACCGGCAGACCCACGGCGCGGACTTCGCGCACCGGTGACTGCGCCAACTGCAGCACGATGTCGAGGTCGTGAATCATCAGGTCGAGAACAACATCCACATCCAGCGAACGCGGCGTGAAGATGCTGAGGCGGTGCGCCTCAAAAAACATGGGGCCGTTCAGGTGCGGCTCCAGCGCAATCACTGCGGGATTGAAGCGTTCCAGATGGCCGACCTGCACGATGCGCCGGTGCTGCGCGGCGAGTGCGATGAGTTCATCGGCCTCTGCCAGCGTGGCGGTGAAGGGTTTTTCAATCAACACATCCACGCCGACGGCGAGCATCTGCCGCGCCACGGCCGCGTGATGCATGGTGGGCACGCAGATGGATGCAGCATCGAGATGCAATTCGCCAGAACGAATGCGCGCCAGCAAATCATCGAGTGTGGCAAGGACGGGGAGTTTGAATTCAGCGGCGATTTCCGCGGCGCGCGCGGGGTTGGCATCCACCACCGCAGCCAGTGCAAATTCCGTGGGCGAGGCTGCGGCCAGTTCGCTGTAAATGCGAACGTGGTTGCGACCAAAAGCACCGGCGCCGATGACGGCAATCTGGAGTGGTTGGCTCAAGGAAATCCTGATGTGACGCGACTTGCGGCTACTTGCCTTCAACCGCGTGCAGGCAGCGAGTGTACAGCTCCAGCAGCGGGGCCACGTTGTCATCCGGCTTGGCGGAACCAGCGGCGACAAAGCCGGTGGAACCCGTTGCGGTGCGGCCTGCGCCAGTGGTGGTGGCGATGAACTTCATCAGGTCGAGGGCGATATCTTCATTGCGGCGGGCGCTGCCGGCCAATTGCGTACTGACATCCATGGTTCTGCTGCCTCCAGCGCGATGTTAACAGATATCGGGGGCGAGAGTAGCATTCCCGCGCCCCCGAGGTGGTTGCTGATTGCGATTTACTTCTTCTTCTTCGCTTTAGCCGCAGGCTTCGCTGCGGATTTCGCTGCCGGCTTTTCTTCAGCAGGCGGCTTGATGGCCGGCAGCTTGCTGGTGCAGAAAGCGCAACGGGTGGCCGCAATCGGCACCGCGCTGAGGCATTCCGGGCAGGGCCGCGTGGTGGGCTCGGCAGAATCTGCTTCCTGCTTTTTGAAGTGCGCGAGGAACTTGTTCATCGGCACAACGACGCCGAAATACACCACTGTGGCAACGATGAGGAACGATACGACTGCGTTGAGGAAGTTGCCGATTTTGATGTGACCGCTGCCCAGCACCAGAACGATGTAGCTGAAGTCCGGCTTGCCGACTGTGGCTGCGATGAGCGGGTTGAGAACGTCGCCGACCAGGGAACCGATGATGGCATTGAAGGCTGCACCGAGAATGACGGCGACCGCGAGATCGACGACATTACCGCGCAGAATAAACTCGCGAAAACCTTTCAACATTGCTTGCTCCAAATAGAAAGTTGATTGTTATGACTTGAGAGATGCTACACGGGAAGGGGCGGCAAGGGAATGGAAAATTGCCTATCTTTCAGCCCCCGTTCCAGACTTTTAAACTTCGTTGAGTACCATGCAGACGCGGCCGAGGATCTGCGATGAGGGCGAGTCGCCGGGCGCAACCTGCTGCAGCAGGACTGGATATCGCAGCTGGTAGGGCCGCAGGATAAGGCGGTTTTCTTCAAAGCTGACGTAACGAAAAATGAGATGGCCGGAACGCACGGCATACAGACTGGGCTGCTGAGAACGGTACGGCGCAAGCGAGTTGTAGTGGCGATCGACAACAACGACGCAGCCGGGAGTGAGGATGGGTTCCATCGGCGCGGCCTGGTCCACGTCAATACGCACAGCGAGAAAACGCTGCCAGCCGACACGCTGCTGCGTGGTGCGCGGCTGATGGGCGTAGAGCTGCGAGGCGGGAACGCGGAGCGTCTCAAAAATGGAGCTGGCGGGAACGACCTGCATCTCCAGCAACGCGGAGTGAGAGACGACGGGGATGGATTCGGTGATATCGTCGCTGGACTCGGCGGTGGCGCTGATTTCGAGCGGCAAAATATTTTCAATTTTCAGCGAGAGCGCAGCCAGCACACGGTCCAGTCCCTCCATGCTGAGGGAGCGGCGACGATTGAGGAAGTTGGAAATATGGGCCTGCTGAAAACCAACCTGACGCGCCAGCTGAGAGCCGGTGAGAAGGCCGGAATCGATACGCCGGAGAACTTCCTGGCGGAGCCGCTCGTGGAGATCTTCAAAGTTCATCGTGTCACATCAAAAGAAAAGCAGGATTAGCAAGCTGCAAACAACATGTCGCAATGAAAATAGCTGAGTGAATAGCAACTTGCGGCAATCTTGGAGCCAGCAAGCGAGAATGAACTATTATCCATGAAAATAGAGCATGTTGCATAAATATATTCCTGAAACGGGATTTAATGTTGACTCGCAGCTATTCATTTGGCTATAGTAAAACCCTTCGACAATGCAGATTGATATAGCCGCAAGAGCTGAGTAGTTAAAAATCACGGCTAATCTGAAGTATTTCTGCATCTCCCGATCCCGGTCTGACAATGCGAGCAATGTAGAGAACCTCGTACAGGAGGTGCGTGCGGCTGTGCGTACAACCGGAGAAGTTAACCACTGCCGATGGCACCATCCAAAACCGCGGCGGAGCCAGCGAAACCGGAGAATGCCGGTTCATGGCTTTGATTCGCAGCAGGAATTGGAGAAAGAACGATATGAACGACTTGCGTGTGGATCTAAAGATTTGTGAAGCGTGTGGCTGCCTTTGGTTACGAAATGCAATTCAGGATAAGGGAGTGTACTGCCAACGATGCGCTCATGTGCTGAAGGAGTTTCCGGCACCGAGAGTGAAGCGGAAAGGGGTTAAACCGGCGTTTGCCGCGAGCGCGGCACGATGTCGCGGGTTGCGAACGGGCGTTGAATTTGCCGGAGGTGCTGAGTGAGCACAGCCAGATGCCTGTTCGATTTGAAACCTGTTGTAAGCAATCTTGGATCCGCTGCAAACAAATTTGCAACGGCAACACACACGATGCAATCGGCAGGCGGATTTTCCACCCGGCAGCGGGAACGCATGCCGGAGATGGAAGCCGACGAGGAATTGCTGGCGCCGGAGTTGGCCTTCTACCGGAAGTACACCGAGGGAATGCTGCGACGGTATGTGCGGATGGCCATGGAGATGGGCAGAGTGCCATCACTGATGGGCAAGCCGATGTTTCGTTCGCGAGTGACCAGCTACCGCGTGAAGAGCTTCGAAGATGTCATCATTTTTGTATTTGACATTGAGAAGTGCCTGATGCGGCTGGATGAAGTGTCGCAGGTGCTGATTGCGCGTGTGGCACTGCAGGAGTACACGCAGGGCGAAGCGGCGGGACTGACGGGAATGAGTCTGAGGACGGTGGCGCGGAAATATGCCCATGCGCTGGACCGGCTGACGGCGATATTTCTGGAGTTCAAGCTGCTGGAGCCGCGAATGGAAAGCAGGTGTCAATAGCCGCGTTGAACAGGACAATGTTTAAACGCAGGAATGACAGGGGTTTTCGAAGGAAAACCATTTGGCAGAGTTACCCTGGGCGGATTGCTATCCTGAATAGGAACCGTTAGCACAGGGCAAGATCTGACAAAAGACAGAAAGCAACTGTGAAGGAGGCCGAAGGGGCGCGAAAGCGTCCCTTCGGCTTTTTTGTGGGGACGGAGAGCCGTGAGAGAGACAACGAACGAGGCAACCGCCGAAAAAAAGTCGGCGGAGGTGGATGCAGGCGAGCAGGAAAATGCTGCGATGAAGGCGGAGAAAAAAACCGCCGTGGTTGCAGAGAAGAAAAAAATGAGTGGCAAGAAAAAGCCGTCCGCGACAAAAAACACGGGCAGCAAGAGTGCGAAGAGCAAAGCGGGCAAGGCTGCAAGTGCCGGGAAAAGCAAAACGGACGACGTTGATGCGGAGACAGGCGAGGGAAAGAACCAAAAAAACCTGAAGCGTTTGACGAAGACAAAAGCCGCGGAGGCCTGGCCGAACATCATGGACACGATGGTGAAGAAGGCGAAGCAAGGCAGCGTGAACCACGCGAAGTTTTTGGTGGACTTGGGCGGGCTGAAGGACGAGGAGCCGCAGAAGCAGAAACCGGAGAAGACACTCTCCGGCGTGTTGCTGGGTGCGTACAAGAAAAAAGTTTCGGAGACTGCTGAGAAGAAAAACAAACAGCAGGGCGGCGAAACAAAGCAGTAACGGCAAAGCGACGAGCAGAACAACCAGATGCTGGGAATCACATTCAGGGGATGACGATGAAATTGCAGAGATGGTGGATGGTAGTGGCGCTGATGGCTATGGTGCAGGTTGCGATGGCACAGATGCCGACCACGCAGGTACAGGACACGGTCTACCTGGCGAATGGAAGCCCGGCACAGGGAACGGTGCTGATCAACTGGAGCGCGTTTGAAACGAGCGGCGGGCTGGCGGTGCCGGCGGGAACGACTTCTGCAACGCTGAGCACGAGCGGCGTTTTGAGTGTGTCGCTGGCGGCGAATGCGGGGGCGACTCCTGCAGGAAGCTATTACACGGTGGTGTACCACCTGAGCGACGGCAGCACGAACCGCGAGTATTGGGTGGTGCCGGTATCCAGCACGCCGGTGACGGTGGCGATGATTCGCAGCAGTGTGCTGCCGAGTTCGGTGGCGCTGCAGACAGTGACGAAAAGCTATGTGGACCAGGCGATTGCAGCGGCGATTCCGTTGGCGGGAAGCAGCGAGTATGTGCTGGTGAGCGGCGATACGATGACCGGGCCGCTGGTGCTGCCGGGAGATCCGACGGCGCCGTTGCAGGCAGCGGACAAAAATTATGTGGATGAAAATGTTGCCGGTCTAGAAGCCGGATTGGCGCAGAAGGTTTCGCTGCTGCCGAGTGCGAGTCAGGCAGTGGCGCAGCCGGCGGGAACATCGCTGGGAGTGAATTCGCTGAATGGCGAGTTGTATGCGAGCCAGTTCCAGAGCGGCACGGGCAACAACGGAATTGCCAATGCGACGGCGGGCAGCAATTGCACCAGTGGTTGCACTCTGGTGGCCGAGCCGACATACAGCACTAGCGGCAGCTATGAGGGTTGGGCAGGCGACAGTCTTTCCGGATCGAGCGGGCCGGGATGGGCGTTCATGACATTTCTGCGCGACCTGCGCGGCGGCAGCGATACGGAAGTGTTCAAGGATCCGCACAATGTTTTGCGGCCCGGGCTGGAGAACGCACATGCAATTGTGGACACGAGAACAAGAAGCGCGGCGCAGTTGGCGGCGGCGTACGGGCCGAGCACGATTGAGTACAACAGCATGGACATCAGCCAGACGGCGATGAATGGCGGAAGCAATCTATATCCGCAGGGGCTGTACATACCGTATTTCAAGAGCACGTACAGCGCGATGGCGATGACAGGAAATTATTATGCCCAGGGGCAACGCTCGCTGGACAGCCAGGCGGTGAATTGTTTTGGCGTGGGCGACTGTTTGATTGGCTCGCGATATGTGACGACGTCGGAAGGCTGGCGGGACAATGGCGACGAGGGCACGCATCCGTATGACATCAGCGTGACGGAAGACCCGAAGGTGCCGTCGGGAATTTGCAGCGGCGGATGCACGACGGGCTCGACGCAGATCAGCATTGGGTCGCTGAGCAACACGGACCTGGGCGAGGGACGATTTGTTATCGACAAGAACCCGACGAAGGTAATCAGCACGGGAGCGATTGTGAGTTCGGCGGCGGGTGCGTATCCGCAGACGCTGGTGAACTTCAGCGGGACAAGTTTTCCGGTGAGTACATTTTTTCTGGGGACGGGCTCGGTTTCTCCGCAGACGAATACTATGGCGCCGGGCACGGTGACGATTGCGATTGCGACGACTGGATTGCCGAGCGGATATTCAAGCAACACGGCGGCGGCACCGGCGAGCACGGGTGTTGCGTGCATTGCGGATTCACTGCCGAGCGGTGTGGTTTCACCGTCGAATTTTGAAATGGCGAATTACAGCGTGGTGGATGCGACGCACATCAGCATCAACTTTAACAAGCCGCATGTGTATGCGCCGACGGTGGCGATGGGCGGGCTGTGCGGATACGGGTTGGAGCAGACGGTGGATACGGTGGCGGGGAGCGGCGGAACGATTCGGCAGGTGATGCCGGTGGTGGGATCGCTGAGTTCGACGTCGCTGTATTATGCGGCGAACAATGTAGCGAACACGATTGGCGTGAACGGCACCAGCCGGTTTATCAACTTCAGCGCGAATATTACTTCCATCAGCCGGAGCAGCAATGTGGCGACAGTGACGCTGAGCACACCGATGACGCAGGATTTGTCTGGCACGCAGTTGATGATTGCCGGCGTGAGCGATGCGAGCTACAACGGAACCTACACGGTGACGACGACTAGCAGCAACAGCTTTACCTACGCAAACACAGGTGCGAACAGTTCGAGCACGGGCGGAACGGCGAGTTTACTGACAGGCGGATTCAATCTGTATCCGATGGCCGAAGCGATAAGCGTGATGAACAGCACGACCAATGCGGTGGACGGCGGAAATATCCAACTGGCACCGAACAACGTGGCGTGGGCGACAAGCGATGCGGTGGAGATGCCGCACTACCACCTGGGCATGAATACGGGCGACACATTTTTTGTGAACCAGGTGATGCCGCGACCGAATTACGGAACGCACCAGGGAAGCCAGATTCAATTTACCGGCACGGTGGGACCGGATGTTGAAGGCATGCGAGTGATCAACTCGATGGCGGCGAGCAGTTATTTTGGCAACGGCGGAACGATGGCCGCGCCGCTGGCTGCGTTTGCATCCCTGGGAGCGTGGCAGAACCTGATATCGGCGCAGGCGGGCGAGAGCAACCTGTTCAACATTACGTGCAACTCGCATGGTTGCGGCAAGTGGAACTCGAACTACAATTTGTTTTCGCTGCAGAGCAACTCGGGCGCATATGACACGGTGAACTATAACCCGGTGAATTCGAACCTGAATGTGTACATGGGTGCGGGAGATTTTCTCTTCACACCGACGTACTTCAGCGCGCCGGCGGTGAAGGCAGCGACGCTGACAGTGGGTGCGGGAGCGACGGTGAGTACAAGCTCCGGCACGGGCAGCGAGTTGGTGACGACGACGACTGCTACGAAGACGAGTGGTGATTGCGCGAAGTGGGACGCGAATGGAAATGTGGTGGATGCGGGCGCGGCGTGCGGATCCGGCAGCGGCAGCAGCGTTACATTGCAGACCAACGGAACGAACAATTCACTGCAGACGGCGTTGAATGTACTTTCGCAGAGCAATGGAAATGTGACGGCGACAAACTCCAGCGGCGGCAATGTGCAGCTGGCACTGGCCACAGCACCGATACTGACGGGCACGAACTTCAGCGGTGTGCCTTACAGCGCGTTGAGCGGAACGGTGCCTACCTGGAACCAGAACACGACAGGCAACGCAGCAACTGCGACTGCACTGGCGGCGGCCCCGACGACTTGCTCTGCGGGACAGATGTTTGTTGGTGTGACGGCGGCGGGCAATGCGAGCGGATGTGTATGGCCGACGCAGACAAAAAACTTCACGCTGGCGATTGCACAATCCGGCAATGTGCAGCCGGCGGGATGCAGTGTCTTCGGCAGCAACGCACCGAATTATGTGGACGTAGGCGACGGCAGCAACAGCAACGTGCTGGGTGTGCCGAGCCTGGTGCCGGGTGCGAGTGCGGCGCAGGTGATGAGCTGCCCGATGGTGGTGCCGGCGAATTTTGGCGGCACAATTACAGTGAATTTCAACGTGAGCGACACGGTGGCGACGGACAGTGTGGCAATGTATGCGAAGGCGGCCTGCACGTACACTCCGGCAAACCCTACCTTCGGCACGGCCGTGAGCGTGACACCGACGATGAGCGGCACGGCTGGCACGGTGGTCACTACTACTGGCATATCGGTGACACCGAGTGGAACGTGTACTACCGGCGAGCCCATGTACCTTGAGGTGTATCGCTCGACCAGTGACGGCGGCACGGGCAATGTGTATCTCTTCAACGTGCAGGCGCAATATACGGGGAGTTTGTGATGCGTCGAATTTTTTTGGTACTGGCGTTGATGATGGGTGTTGTGCACCCGTTTCTCGCAGCCGCGCAGACAATGGTGCCGCACAACTGGCCGGATACTGTGATGTCGATGGGGTGCTCGAATGTGGGGCACCTCTATCGCTTTCGCGAGACGAGCGGCAGCACACTGTATGATTCCGCGCCGGCGTATTGCGGTGGCATAACGGCAGCGAACCTGACGTTGAGCGGAACGGCGACATACAACAACTCGGGTTATGATCCGACGACACCGGCGACGAATGCGAGCATTGGATTTGCACCGAGTGCGACGGCGACGGCATCGAGCGGCAGTGCGAATGATTTGAGCTTCAAACATGCCGGCGGATTTGAAGTCTGGTTGACGCCGCTCAATATCCAGGCGACCAGCAGTTATCAAGGCTTCGGCGTGTTCTACAAATCGCCATCGTCGGTGCTGCAGGCGAGCAATATAACGACGGCGCAGGGCTACTCAATTTATGTTGCGTCGAGCACGAGCACGGGCAGCAGCTCGACGTATACGGTGACGCTGAACCTGAGTGGATCGGTGTCATCGATTGCGGCGGGCGGCGGTGCGCTGGGCACGCTGATACAGTGCTTCCCGGCGTCGAGCATCTACCAACCGATTGGCTACCCGGAAGATATTGCTGTTTCCTGGCCCGGGGACGGGAATCCGGCGAATGTGGTGATGTACATCAACGGCGTGGCGGCGTACTGCGTACCGAGTAATGCAGCGACGGCGAGCTGGACCGGAATTTATAAATCGACCGTGACGAGCGGCGGAACTGGATACAGCAATTCCTTTGCGGTGACGTTCACAGGCGGCGGATGCACGACGGAGCCGAGCGGATGGACGGCGACGGCATCGGGCGGCGTGATATCCAGCATCGCCAACACGACGAACACGTATGCGAGTTGGGGCGTGGGATGTACGTCGGCACCGACGCCGGTGTTGACGGCGGGCGGAGGCACGGGCGGCGCGGCGACGACGACGTTGAATCCGGGCGACATCAGCAACTCGGCGGGGATTGTGTTTGGGCCAGTGGGCGCATCGACATTGCCGACGGGACAGCATGAATATATCGGCGGCTTTGCGAGCTATCCGAATGGAATTACAGCACAGCAAGTGCAGCAGCATTTTGCGGCGTCGGATTGGTATCGCGGTGTGATGGCAGCGAGCAGTATTTTTTCGAGCAAGCC
>CAIZGA010000545.1 GCA_903932385.1 uncultured Acidobacteriota bacterium | reverse complement strand
CGCCAAGCAGTACCTGATGCGGCTCGCCCTCGGCAACGCCCTGGGCAAGCTCTGCGATGGCGCGTGGCTGATCGCCCTGTGGCGTGTAGTCGGAGGCAAGCTGGAAAGACATAGCTATATTGTAGCGAAGATTCGGCGAATAGCCGAGGGCGGCAATAATGATGCGATGCATCCCATCCAACACGAAGAAATGTGTGAGGGATGGGATGAGTCAGTGCGGCTATTTTTTATCCCCGGAATTGAGGCGGGGCATTTCGTTGCCGTGCGGCAGGTTGATAAGACCGCTCTTTGCGTAGGTGATGAGCTTCTGGCGCGTGTCGGTGATGTCGAGGTTGCGCATGGTGAGTTGGCCGATGCGGTCGCGCGGCGAAAATGCCGAGTCGGTCTTCTCCATACTGAGACGCTCGGCGTGGAAGGTGAGATTGGGCGACTCAGTATTCAGAATGCTGTAGTCGTTGCCACGGCGAAGTTCGACCGTGACCGTGCCGGTGATGGGGCGTGCAACCCAGCGGGCGGCGGACTCGCGCAGCATGATGGCTTGCGAATCGAACCAGCGGCCCTGGTAGAGGAGGCGGCCAAGTTTGCGTCCATTGTCGCGGTACTGCTCCATTGTGTCTTCATTGTGGATGCCGGTGATGAGGCGTTCGTAAGCGATGAAGAGCAGCGCCATGCCGGGAGCTTCATAAATTCCGCGGCTTTTGGCTTCGATAATGCGGTTCTCAATCTGGTCCGTCATGCCGAGACCGTGTCGGCCACCGATTCGATTGGCTTCCAGCATCAGTTCGACCGGGTCGGCAAATTCGGTTCCGTTGAGCGCAACGGGGAATCCCTCTTCAAAGCGGACGGTTACGGTCTCGGCTTTGACGGCGATATCATCGCGCCAGAAGGCGACACCCATGATGGGCTGGACAATCTTCATCGAGGAGTTGAGTTGCTCGAGATCCTTGGCTTCGTGCGTCGCGCCGAGAATATTCGAGTCGGTGGAGTACGCCTTCTCCGAAGACATTTTGTAGGCGAAGCCGCTCTTGGTCATGAAGGCGGACATTTCCGCGCGGCCGCCGAGTTCGTCAATAAATGCTGCATCGAGCCAGGGCTTGTACACCTGCAGCGAGGGATTGACGAGTAGGCCGTAGCGATAGAATCGCTCGATGTCATTGCCCTTGAAGGTAGAGCCATCGCCCCAGATGTTGACGTCGTCTTCCTTCATCGCGGTGACCAGCATGGTGCCGGTGACAGCGCGGCCAATGGGCGTGGTGTTGAAATAGGCGAGTCCGGCGGTGGAGATGTGGAAGGCCCCGGCCTGCAGCGCGGCGATGCCTTCGCGAACAAGCTGCGCGCGGCAGTCAATCAGGCGTGCAGCAGCGGCACCGTATTCCAACGCCTTGCGCGGGATAGCATCGTAGTCGGTCTCGTCGGGCTGGCCGAGATTGGCGGTGTAGGCGTAGGGAATGGCGCCCTTCTGCTTCATCCAGTGGAGAGCAGCGGAGGTATCGAGGCCACCGGAGAAGGCGATGCCGACTTTTTTGCCGACAGGAAGCGATTCGAGAATGACAGACATAGTTGAAATTATTTTACGCTGGGCTGCTGCTGCAGTGCGCTGAGAATGGCGACGGCCATGCGATTGGCAGGTGTGGCAATGCCGTGTTTGGCACCAAGACGGACAATGGCTCCATTGCGCGCGTCAATTTCCATGGGGCGGCCGGCAAGGCGGTCAGCAAGCATTGAGTTAACGGAGTCATCGAGTGCGGAATGGATGCGAGCGGTGGTCTGTTCGAGAATGTCGGGGGCAAGGCGGGCTCCCTCAGCGTGGGCGACGGCGATGCACTCGTGTACGGTGTCTAGCGCGGCGGATAGCATGGGTTCGCGTTTGAGCACGAAGGCGGGCAAACCGGTGATGGCCGAGAGCGCTCCGGGTGCGTTGATGCAGAGCTTGGTCCATGCAGCGGTGAGGAAATCTTCAAGTACATGGAGTTGGGCGCGGCTGCCGGAAAAAAGAT
>CAIZGA010000544.1 GCA_903932385.1 uncultured Acidobacteriota bacterium | reverse complement strand
GTGGACAGCAAAATGTTTTGGCGTGGCGATGGCGCGGAAATAATTTGGATCATCTCCCTGCAGACCGGAGACGAAGGCCGTGCCCATGCTGGCCGTGAGGAACGGATCTTCGCCGTAGGTTTCCTGGCCGCGGCCCCAGCGCGGGTCACGAAAGATGTTGATGTTGGGCGACCAGATGGTGAGTCCGAAATAGATGCGATGCAAATTGTCGCGCATGGCCTGGTTGTACTTGGCACGCGCCTCGATGGAGATGACGGTGGCTACATCGTGCTGTAGCGGCGTGTCCCAAGTGGCGGCCAAGCCGATGGCCTGGGGAAAGAGCGTGGCGTAGCCGGACCGCGCGATGCCGTGCAGACCTTCGCTCCAGTAGTCGTACTCCGGAACGCCGAGACGCGGGATGGCGGCGGAGTGGTTCTGCATCTGCGAAATTTTTTCTTCGAGCGTCATACTGCTGATGAGAGCATCGACGCGCTTCTCTATCGGCAGCGATGCATTGAACCAGATTTGATCGGTGTGGCCGGCGGCAGGGTCGGGCGGAAGATTGGATTGTGCGGATAGTGACCATGAAAGCGCTGCAACGATGACGAGAAGGTGGCAGATGAATGACCCGTGACGCATGCGATGTTCCTCTTGCCAATCCACTATATATTCATGCGTGTCGCAGTGACACAGGCCCCTGAAATGATTTGATTTTGGCGCGAATCATTCGCAATTAAATAAGGTGCGAGAGTGCAATGGTGAAGACCAGTGCCAGCACAGAGATGATGGTTTCGCAGACAGTCCAGGTCTTCAGAGTTTGCGCGACGCTGATGTTGAAATACTCCTTCACCATCCAGAAAGCGCCGTCGTTGACGTGAGAAAGCGTGAGCGCGCCGGCACCGGTGGCAATGGCCAGCAGTTCCGGTTGCGCGCCAACGGTGTGACTGGCCAGCGGCGCGATGATGACGGCGGCAGTACTCATAGAAACTGTTGCCGAACCGGTGGCGACGCGAATGAGTGCGGCAACCAACCATGCCATCAGCAGAATGGAAACATGCGCCTGAAGAGCGACACTGACGATGGCGTTCGAGACGCCGCTATCCATGAGGATGCGACCAAGACCACCGCCGGCGCCGACCAGCAGCGTGATGTTTGCCATGGGGCCGAGACATTCGTTAGTGAACTTCAGAATGTTATCGCGCGATACTCCGCGCATCTTGCCGAAGGTAATGAAGCTGACAAGAACTGCCAGCAGAAGGGAGATGTCCGGGTTGCCGAGAAAATGCAAAACGCTGTTAGGCGTTGTGTTCTCGCGCGCCAGCAGGTTGGCCCAGCTGCCGAGCAACATCAGGAAAACCGGGAGCAAAATGGTGAACAGCGTGATGCCGAAGCCGGGCAGTTCGTGATCGGGCAGGCGTTCTGTGAAAGTGTCTGCCATGGGATTCTCAAGCGGCATGGCAATTTTCGGCGCGACCCATTTGCAGAAAATTGGTCCGGCAACAATCGCTGTAGGGATTCCGACCAGCAATCCATAGAAAATTGTTTTGCCAATGTCTGCGTTGTAGGTGGCAACGGCCATCAGCGCGGCGGGGTGCGGCGGAATGAGTCCATGCACGACGGAGAGGCCGACCAGCATTGGCAGACCGACGAGCAGAAGAGAGACACCGGTGCGTTTGGCTACGGTGAAAACAATGGGTATCAGCAGAACGAAGCCGACTTCAAAAAATACCGGCGTGCCGACAATGAGGCCGATGGCCATCATGGCCCAATGAACATTTTTTGTTCCGAAGGCATCAATCATGGTGCGCGCGATTCGGTCCGCGCCGCCGGACTCCGCCATCATCTTGCCGAGCATGGTGCCGAGCGAGACGACGATGGCGATGTGGCCAAGTGTGCCGCCGAGGCCGGTCTCAAAAGATTTGACGATGCCGGCGATGGGCATGCCGGTGACCAGGCCCAGCGCGAGCGAGACTGAAATCATCACGATGAAGGGATTGATGCGGCCAACGGCAATCAGCAGAATGAGGACAATGATGGCGCTGAGAGCAGCGACAAGCAGATACACGCTGTGCGGGTCGAGCATGGTGCTGGCGGCGGCTGCCATGGTTGGGTTCACAAATATCCCTCGGCTGGATTGGGTGTGGGCGAATCTTGCTGATGTGGAAGTGTAACCAGCATACCGGGGAGAATCAAATAGCAATCTACCAGACGCGGCAAAATGAAGGTGGCACTTGCGTATTGCATGGCAAATGTGATGGCGTATAGGCAGTGCACATGAACTACAAGTCGGTGCGGTGGATGCTTCTGCTGCTTTGCGGCCTGGCAGCGGTGCGTGCTGTGGCGCAGATTGCGCCTGTGCCGTTCAATGTTGTGCCTCCGGGAGCGCAGCAGGAAGAGCCGGTACAGAAGCCACAGCCAACGGTGATGCATGGCGCCAATACTCCGGCACCGACTGCGGTGGTTACCGGCTGGTCATTGAGCAG
>CAIZGA010000543.1 GCA_903932385.1 uncultured Acidobacteriota bacterium | reverse complement strand
GCCGATGGCATCGAGATCGCTGGGGCGCAGCATCCCCTTCTGTCCGAGCAGATCTAGAATGCGTTGGGTGTGGGTGACATCGCTCATGGTCCGCACAGTATGTTCCTGTTTATCGTCAAAAGCAAACAAACAACGAATAATAGGAACATTTCCACTCTGGAAAATGAAAAAAAGTGATAACGCTCAGGGATTTCTCAAAATTCAAGCCTGTAGTGCAAAGCAGAGGTTACCACTGTGCAGCAATTAAATACATAATCACCGCATAACATACGTCGAATTACTGTTGAAGCGGTGAATGTAAGCTATAATCAGTGCATGAATAGCGGCGAATATAACAAATACATTTGGTAACGTCCTGAATGGCCCGAATGGCAATTTGATTCCAGCCGATTGTCGGAACTTTTATCGACAGTTACGTTGGAGCGTGGCCGTTTGCTTGGCGGAATGCAAGCGCTCGGCTTCAAACTCGCAGAAGAGGCGACACTGCGGGTACTGACGGAAGACGTAATCAAGTCAAGCGAAATCGAAGGAGAGAAGCTCAATCCAGAATCAGTGCGTTCTTCTCTTGCTAAAAGATTGGGCATGGACATCGGCGCGTTGACACCCACTGACCGGCACGTCGATGGCGTTGTAGAAATGGTGCTAGATGCGACTCAACGCTACGACCAACCATTGACCGTAGAGCGATTGTTCGGTTGGCATGCCGCGCTATTCCCAACCGGATACAGTGGCCTGGCAAAGGTCGTGGTCGGAGGGTACAGGTCTGATACCGACGGTCCCATGCAAGTCGTATCCGGTGGTATCGGCAAAGAAAAGGTGCATTTCGAGGCGCCGCTGGCAGCAAGGGTAGAGCAGGAGACGGTTCGTTTTCTCGACTGGTTCAACCATGTGCAAGGTATGGACCCAACCATCAAAGCGGGCCTAGCGCACCTATGGTTCGTTACAATCCATCCATTCGATGATGGCAATGGTCGGATCGGACGCGCAGTGTGCGACATGGCGCTGGCACGGGCTGACGGATCTACACAACGGTTTTACAGTCTGTCCGCGCAGATACTGCGTGAGCGCAAGGCTTACTACGACTCTCTGGAATATGCCCAACAAGGTACACAGGATGTTACTTCATGGCTGGAATGGTTTCTGGGTAGCCTGCTGCGTGCAATACATGGAGCTGGCGAGCAGTTAAGGGAAGTGATGTTCAAGGCAAACTTCTGGAGCCAATGGTCGGGTGCGTCTATGAATGGGCGCCAAGTAAAGATGCTGAACAAGATGCTGGATGGATTCGAAGGTAATCTGACCAACAAGAAGTGGGTAGCAATGAACCATTGCTCTTCTGATACCGCACTGCGCGACATCAAAGAACTGGTTGACCGAGGCGTACTGGTCAGCGCCGACGCGGGTGGACGCAGTACGCACTATGTGTTGGCTGAATTGCATGCAGTTAAATCTGGGAGCTCATAATTTATAGCGGGGATGGCCTGCTTTTCGGCCATTGCGGACCATTAGGGTTTCTTGAAAGGGCAGTTGGTTCAGCCGGCAGGAATGTCCGGTTACAGGTTTTTCGAACTGACACCACCATTGAAG
>CAIZGA010000542.1 GCA_903932385.1 uncultured Acidobacteriota bacterium | reverse complement strand
GACATCGTTCTGCTCGATATTATGCTTCCACGTATCAGCGGACTGGATGTGTTACGGCGCATGCGGGCGGCGCGTATCCGAACACAAACCATTCTGCTGACCGCACGCGACAGCATGAAAGATATCGTCGACGGCCTGGACGCAGGCGCGGATGATTACATCACCAAGCCCTTTGCGCTGGATGTATTGCTGGCCCGTGTACGGGCAGCAGCACGCCGTGTGCCGGAGAAATCCATGCCCGTCATACAGTACATGGATTTGTCGCTGAATCCAAAAACTCTGGAGATGCAACGCGGCGGTCGCGTGGAGACCCTCACTCGCACCGAATATGCATTGCTGGAAACACTGGTTCAGCGAGCCGAACACGTAGTCCAGCGCAATGTTCTGATTGACGAAGGCTGGGGCCAGAACTCCGACGTGAGCTTTGACAGCCTTTACGTTTTTATCCGCTCGCTGCGCAAAAAAATCACCCATGCGGGTGAAAAGCAACTGCTCCACACCATACGTGGAGTTGGTTATTGCCTGAAAGGAAAGCCATGATCTACCGCCATGTCTCTATATCAATGCGGCTTACAGCATGGTTCGGCGGTATCTTCTTTCTGGGTTGGCTGTGCTTCGGCGCGCTGATGTGGTACCAACTGAAGCACACACTTAATAATGAGCGATACCAGACTCTGTCTCGCCGTGTCAGCCGGCTGCAGGAAGTGTTAAAGAACTCGCAGGATGAGAACCCAGAAGACCGAACTCAGGAATTCGTCAACTTTGCCAATGCCACCGGCAATGGACTCTCAGAGATACTGAATGCGGACGGCACTCTTCTATATCCCTCACCATCGGCGGCAGCCTCTAAATTTCAATGGCCTGCCGTACATGCCGATGACAATGAACGATTTGTTGAATTGCGTTCCGGCGGACAGGATTACTGGGTGTTAATAGAACGGTCTGTTCTCAACGGCAAGCCGGTATTTCTGACCACCGCTGCGCCTGAGGCAAGCAATCAATTGGTGCTGAATAACTTTCGTGACGGCCTGCTCTCATCAATCCCAGTGCTGCTGCTAATCTCAACCGTCGGCGGCTATCTATTAAGTCGTGCTGCGCTCCGCCCTGTTGACCGCATCACAAGTACAGCGCGATCCATCAGTATTCGCAACTTGTCAGAACGTGTGCCCACCATCCGTTCCGGCGATGAGTTGCAACGGCTCACCGACACCTGCAACGAAATGCTCAGTCGGCTGGAATCTGCCGTCAATCAGATCAAACAATTCACCGCAGATGCTTCGCATGAGCTGCGTGGGCCACTTACATTCGTTCGTACCGTGTCAGAGGTCGGCCTGCGTAATCCGGAAGCTGACGCCAACAGCCGTCAGGCCTTCAGAGACATTGTTGAGGAGACCGTCAAAGCATCGCACTTGCTTGAAGACATGCTTGCATTGGCACGCTTGGATGCAGAACGCATGGATATGACGCTTGCACCGATAGACGTAAACCACTCACTCATGGAGGCCTTCGACAGAGCACGGCCGATTGCTGAAGAGCGTGGTCTAAATCTGTCGTTGGCACACCCCAACACTCCCATCATTGTTCTGGGAGATGCTTCCGCTCTGCGACAGCTCTTCTGGTCGTTATTCGACAATGCTATCAAGTACACCCCTTCGCCTGGGGTCGTGGATGTTGCTGTTGGTATCTCTGAAAATTCTGTGATAGTTACTATTCACGATAGTGGTATCGGAATCTCCGCAGAATCACTGCCCCACATCTTCAATCGCTTTT
>CAIZGA010000541.1 GCA_903932385.1 uncultured Acidobacteriota bacterium | reverse complement strand
TGATGACCAAGATTGCCGAGGCCACATGGCACTGCGGCGATCCGGGCATGCAGTATGACACCACCGTCAACCGCTGGCACACCTCGAAGAACTCCGGGCGCATCAATGCTTCCAATCCCTGCTCGGAATATATGTTCCTCGACAACTCGGCCTGCAATCTTTCGAGCTTCAACCTGCTCAAGTTCCTCACGCCGGGCGGACAGTTCGACATCGCCGCCTACCGCCATGCCATTTCGGTGATGATTACCGCGATGGAAATCCTGGTGGACAACTCCGGCTACCCGACCGAAGGCATTGCGCGCAATTCGCATGACTATCGTCCGCTGGGCCTGGGTTACGCCAACCTGGGTGCCCTGCTGATGGCCTTCGGCCTGCCGTATGACTCTGACGCCGGTCGCGACTTCGCAGCCTGCCTCACCGCCATCATGTGCGGTCAGGCGTACCTGCAGTCCTCCATCATTGCGGAAACCTGCCCCTCACTGGGCGCGGCCACGCCGCTGACCCAGCAGGCAGACCGCACCGGTGGCGCCTGCCCGGGCTTCTACGTCAACCGCGAACCGTTCCTAGACGTCATCCGCATGCACCGCGCCTCGGTCAACGCCATCGGCAAATCGCGCACTTCGGGCGAGCCATTCATCGCTCCGCAGTTGGACGATTTGATTGCCGCCAGCACCGATGCGTGGGACAACGCACTGGCCCACGGCGAACGCCACGGCTACCGCAACTCCCAGGTGACTGTGCTCGCGCCCACCGGCACCATCGGCTTCATGATGGATTGCGACACCACCGGCATTGAACCCGACCTCGCGCTCGTCAAGTACAAGAAGCTGGTCGGCGGCGGCATGATTAAAATCGTCAACAACACCGTACCCTCAGCGCTCTTCAAACTGGGCTACAGTGACGATCAGGTCAACTCCATCGTCAGCTACATTGACTCCACCGGAACCATTGAAGGCGCGCCCGGCATCAAGCCGGAGCATCTCGCCGTATTCGATTGCAGCTTCAAGCCGTCGAAGGGCACGCGCAGCATTCACTACATGGGACACATCAAGATGATGGCTGCCACGCAGCCGTTCCTCTCCGGCGCCATTTCAAAGACGGTCAATCTTCCCAATGACGCAACCGTGGAAGACATCGCCGAGGCATACATTGAGAGCTGGCGTCAGGGCCTGAAGGCTGTTGCAATTTATCGCGACGGCTCCAAGGGCGTGCAGCCGCTCAACGTGACCAGCGACGCCAAGAGCAAGAAGGGCGAACTTCCCGTTGCCGCGGAAGCGACCGCTGCTGTTGCCGCCGCTCCAGTGGTTCCCAGCGGTTTGGACCAGGACAAGATGGCGCCGCCGCGGGCCATCCGTCATCGCCTGCCGGAAGAGCGCGCTTCGGTGACGCACAAGTTCTCCATCTCCGGACACGAAGGCTACATCACGGTGGGCATGTATCCCAACGGCCAGCCGGGTGAAATTTTCATCCGCATGGCCAAGGAAGGCTCCACCGTCAGCGGCCTGATGGATGCATTCGCCACAGCGGTTTCGCTTTCGCTGCAGCACGGTGTGCCGCTCAAGGTGTTGTGCGAGAAGTTTGCCCACACCCGCTTTGAGCCCTCCGGCTGGACCGGCAACGAACAGCTGGGCTACGCCAAGTCCATCATGGATTACATCTTCCGCTGGCTGCAGCTGCGTTTTCTCAGCGGCCTGCAGTTGGACCTGTTCAAGGGCATGGTTCCGGCGGCAGCCACCGCTGCGGCCCTGCCGGCGGGAACTGAAACCAGCGGCGAAACCGAACCCAGCAGCTTCTCCTTCCGCGAAGCAGCGGAAGCAGCGGCGGCGGCAGCCAAGGGCATGGGGGCCACCAGCGCACCCACC
>CAIZGA010000540.1 GCA_903932385.1 uncultured Acidobacteriota bacterium | reverse complement strand
CCTGAACCTCGTCGTCACCGGCGGGCACCTGGCAACCCCCGATGATTTCCTGCTGACCGCAACCGGCGAGGCCCACTGGCTTCCCGGCGAATGGATCGGCAACCGCCAGCAGAACTGGCACGGCACCGGCTGCGCTTTCTCCAGTGCCTTGGCTGCCAGTCTCGCTCTCGGGCAGGATGCCCTCGCCGCCGTCACAGCAGCCAAAGCTTTTGTCGCCGGAGCCATCCGGCACGGCATCGCCCACGCCGGAGCCAGCGGGGAACTGAACCATCACTGGCAAAGATAGCCGCGGGAACCGGCAGCGCCAGTCTTCGCCAGAATTTCCGTTACATTGAAGGCATGCAAAAACTGCTCGCATTGCTGTTTCTCTGCCTTTGCGCCCTGACGACTTCCGCCCAAACAGTAGCGTCTCCCAGCCTGCCCACAGAAGGCAGTCAGCATGCCTTGCTGCCCTATGCGCCCATGGCCAAGTCGGCAGAGTTTCTCGGCCCTGCCGTCGCCGATCCCGACTGGTTCAACTGGTGTTCCTCGCCCATCATCGGCGAAGACGGCCGTGTCTATCTCTTCATCAGCCGCTGGCCGCTGGCCAAGGGCATGGAAGGCTGGACAAGCGACCAGGCTGAAATTGCACTCTACGTTGCCGACAAGCCGACCGGCCCCTTCAAATTCCTGCGCACCATGGTGAACACGGCCATGATGCCCAAGGGCATGGCAGGCCCGCATAACCCTCGCATAAAAAAAGTGGATGACAAGTATGTCCTGCTCTTCATCGCGCAGACTGAGGGCACTGGGCGCGAAGGGCAACGCATTCTGATGATGGAATCCAAACACATTGCCGGCCCCTGGCACTTGGTGGGCGACCATGGCATTCTGCTCTCGTCTTCCACTGACCCGGCCAACTGGAACTATCACGCACACAATGGCGTGACCAATCCTGACATCCTGAAAATTGGCCGGCAGTATTTTCTCTACTTCAAAAGCAATGCCCCGCAGCCCGCCCAGACGACCTACGGCTACGCGGTGGCCGACCGGTTGGAAGGCCCCTACCGCATCACCGGGAAGCCGGTTACCGAAAACGTGGGCGTGATTGAAGATGTGTACGCCTTTGCCACCGGTGGCAGGTACTACCTGCTGACCACCGACAACATGGGCAAAAACACCGGCATCTTTGGCGACTTGATGCTGTGGTCCTCGGCCACCGGGAAGCAGTTTGCCCGCACCGACGCGCAGATTGCGATGGGCAATATCTTCGACTACTGGGGTACGCCGGAAGACCACGCCAAACTGGCAGCCACGCCCGGCCATTTCAACCGCAGCCCGGAAGGCAAGCTGGAGCGTCCGTCGCTGCTGCTGGTGGATGGCAAGCCGAAGTATCTCTATGCTGTCGCCGACCAGAACATCCACGGCGGTCCGGCCTCAGAGATTTACGTCTTCAAAATCCTATGGTGACGGCCATCTTAGCCACGGCAGGCATCGCAAACGTGTATCGCGCGCCCAGTGATCGCAGCGCCAGCACGAACATCCTGCGGGAATTGATCTCGAAGCCGCTGACCAAAGGCGTGCAGAACTACAGGCAGACCGACACGCCGAAATAGTCTGCCGGATCTACAGCGCCAGCCGTTTCTTCTTTTTGCCGGTTTTTGCCGGTACCGGTTCAGCGGTCCCGACGGATTCAGAGGCCGCGGCCAGTGCCAGCGTCTCCGGCTGGCTCCCATGCACTACGGACTCGGCGGACTCGGCCATCTCTTCTTCATCCTGCCGTGCCAGCGCCTCGGGCGAAAGATGTTCGGCGGTGACCACGTAGCGGCGCATGTAGCGCAACGGTTCTTCGGCCAGGGCCAGCTGCTGCAGATGGTACTTCCACACATCGCGGCGGCCGGCGCGGCGCGTATACGGCTTGCGGCGGACCTCAATCATGGAGCCGTCTTTGGAGCTGCGGCGACGGAAGAAACTTTCCGGCACCACAAATGTAATCTCGCTGCCCGGCTTCCATAGCGACTGGGCAAAGTCATGCGAAAACAGCAGGGCGTAGTATCGGCGGTGTTCCAGCAGCGTCTGCACGGCGGCTTCGAAGCCGGTCCACGGCAGGTGCATGCGGGTGGAGTACCAGCGGCGGAACTCGAATCCGTTTTTGCGCGCCTGTCGGATGATGTTGGCGAGGAGCTCTGCACGGGTCATCGTAATTTGCCTTGCTATCTGTGGGTTGGCAACGTCTGCCGGGTGCGGATGCAATCACGCTCAAGGTAATGGGCGGGTGGGGCGGAGTCAAGAGTACGGAGTTAATGAAAAAGGGGCGTTGCCGTTTGGCAGCGCCCCGAAGTTTGTGATGCCGGTGAGGTGAGAACTAGATTTGTCCGGGCCCAATCGGCGTTCCCGGCGGGTCCGCCTGCAGGCAGGTCAGCAGCCGCAGCGTGCCGGAGACGTCGAACAGGTAGCCGTTGAAGCGCAGGGTATTGCCGATGGCCGGCGACGTTGTGTTAATGGCCTGCACTGCGCTGTTGGTGTAGACCAGCACCGTGGTCTGGCCGGTGAGTACCGCCAGCCAATGCGTGCTGGGCAGGGTCACGGTGTAGACCGTCCACGAGCCAACGGTGTTGACGGCGGTGATGGTGCCGGCAATGGTCTGCGGCTCCAGCAACACGCTGGTTGCCGTGGCTGCATTGTTGGTTATGCCGCTTGTGATAACGCCAACATGCTGGCCGGCAAAAATGGTGGATGCCGTGAAGCTGGGCACAAAGGGCAGTGCCGTGGCCAGGACCGCGTAACGCTGCGGCAGCAGGAAGTTGGTGGTGCCTGTCACCGTCACGTCAACCGTGGCCGTGGTCGGCGGCGTGGTGGCCGTGCTGCCCACCTGCTGACGCACCACCATGTTGAAGGATGTTGCCGGGCTGCCGGTCACTGCGGTCACCGGGCCAAGCAGCATCTTCATCGGCGTGGTGCCTGGATCATCCACTTCCATGCGCGTAGCCACCAGCGACCCGGCAGGCAATATGGTGCCGGAGCCGACGGTGAGCGTATCCACCTCAACCAGCGCATTCACTTCCAGTTGGCTGAAGTTGGTGATGCCCTGGTACACGGTGGCGCCGTTGACATAAATCTTCAGTGCAACGCCGCTGGGCAAGGTCAGCGTGAAGTCTTTATCAGTGGTGCTGGTGGTGTCTACTGCCGTCACCACGCCTTTGTAGCCGGTAATCATTCCCTGCGGCCCGGTTGTTGCAGTAGGCGGAATGACGATGGCGGTTACGTTGAAGGTCGGCGTCACGGTGACTGTGGTTCCGGAGATGGCCACCGACTTGGCGACCAGATAATCCACCAGCAAGGAGGTAGGCGTGCTGCCGATGGTGATGGGCGTGGCGAAGGTGATGGTCTGCGATGTATTGGCCAGCGTGGCGGCGACGACGTTGATGGTCTTGCTCGTCGGGTCAATGTACGCCACCTGCGCGTTGGAGTAGGTCAGCGAGACGCTGACGTAAGTGTCCTGCGGCAGCGCGGGCGAGAAAAACGGCTCCTGCGTTGCGTCCAGGTGGGCGGCTTCATAGGTGATGCCCGCGGCGGGCAGCAGATTGGTGGTCACCTTGCCGGCGCTGTCTGTCAGGACGAGCGAGTTGAGCGTGAGGCTGGTGGCGATGACCTGATCGCCTGGCGCATCGGTCAACGTAGTAGGTACGGCGGTGGAGTAGGGGGCACTGATCTGGTTGCCGACGTACGAGGATGCACTGCCGCTGGGCCCGCTACAACCAATAAGGACGATGCCGAAAGCCAGCAGGGAAATCGCCGCAAGCGCAAGCGCGATGCGGTAAGAAGAGGAATTGCGAGGGGTCATGGCGTCTCCTGAAAGTCGTACAAGGATACGGCGCGTCGTGTGTTCTACAGCATTCGCACGCGGCGAGCTGTGGATACCTTCCACCAGTATGGACAGCAAATCCAAAAAAAGGTTGCTCCGGCGATGAAATTATTTTTGCGATGGGATGAATTTCCCTTGTGCCGGCTTCCGTCAGGTTGGCTTGTTGGAACGTCTATGATGGTATGGAATTGGGATGGAATCGGGATTGGCCGCCATCTGACCGGTGCCGCATTCCACAACCTTGCAGCAAGAGGATGAGCATGACATTGCCGGAGTTGAAGCTGTGGGTCATGAAGTCTGTGGGTAGGTTTCTTCCGCAACTGGCGTTGGTATTACTGGCAGCTTTGGTCATCACCGGCAATGCATCGGCGCAGCCGCCATGGCCACCCTCGGCGGAGGCAGCCAAACACACCTATCCGCTGAACCTCGATCCGCAGGTGCATGAGGCCTTCGAGCATTTTTACAACCTCGACTATGAAGGCGCAGTGAAGGGTTTTGAGGCCGTCCATGCTGCGCATCCGCATGACCCCATGGCCGCCGACTACCTGCTGATTACCATCATCTTCCGCGAACTCTACCATCTGGATTTGCTCGACACCACGCTCTACGCGCATGAGGGTTTTCTCACCTCCAAGCGGCTGGTGCAGGAAGACCCGCAGGCCCGCGCGCGCATTGAGCAGTTGCATCAGGAAGCCGTCAGCGAGTGCGATGCGGTCTTGAAAAACAATCCCAACGATGTAAATGCGCTCTTTGCCCGCGGCTGGGCCCGTGCCATGCATGCGGCCTACATCGGCATGGTGGACCATAGTTTTGTCGGCGGCCTGCATCAGGCCTTGCAGGCGAAAAATGACAATCAACGCGCGCTGGAACTGGACCCGCAATATGTGGACGCGAAGATGATTGTCGGCATCCAGATGTTTTCCGTGGCCAGCCTGCCCGGGCCGCTGCGGATTCTGGTCGGCATGGCGGGTATCGGCGGCTCAAAAAGCAAGGGCCTCGAATATCTGGCCGAGGCCGGCAAGAGCGGCCTGATTACCAGCGTTGAGTCGCGCACTGCGATGTGTCTCTTCCTGCGCCACGACGGTCGCTACAACGAGGCCATCACCGTCGCGCATGAACTTTCCACCGAGTATCCGCATGACTATCTGTTTCGCCTGGAAGAAGCCAACCTGATGAAAGATGCGGGCAAGGGCATGGCGGCGGTGAATGAATACAAGCGCGTCATCGCCGACGGAAAACGCGAAGGCTACTTTGTTGATCCGCGGCTGCAGCTGGCCTACTTCGGCGAGGCGGAGGGCCTGCGTGGACAAAACCTTTTTGCCGATGCGGCGCAGGCGTATATCGATGCCGAATTGCAGCCCACCTGCAGCGACTGGATGAAACGCCGCGCCGAAGTGAACGCCGGCGAGATGCTGGACATCACCGGTCAGCGCGCTCGCGCCGTCGCGCAGTATCAACTGGCGGCCTATGGCGGAGAAGACCCGCAGCAGAACCAGCTGGCGCAGAATTACCTGAAGTCTCCCTACACCGGACGGTGATTTTTATATTTTTCACCGGCGTCTGGTGATATACATCTACCAACCGCAGTTTGTTGCGCCCACCACTGCAATGACTCAAGCACTGTTTGAAAAATATTATTTTTCGCGGCCAGGCAACGAGGGCGGCACGCGCCCCTTCTTCCGCATGTTCCGCGAACAGATACCCGCTGGCGCAAAAATCCTCGAAGTCGGCTCCGGCCCCAGCAATGTATGCAGTGAGGAACTGGGTAAAGTAGGCAGCGTCACCGGCATTGATGTGGATGATGATGTCCGCAACAATTCTTTTCTGCAAGAGGCCCACGTTTACGACGGCGTAAAGATGCCCTTCGCCGACGAAAGTTTTGACGCCTGCGTTTCCAACTTTGTGCTCGAACATGTCGAGCATCCCGTGGAACATTTCCGCGAAGTGGCGCGCGTGTTGCGGCCCGGCGGCGTGTATTGCTTCCGCACACCCAACCTGTTCCACTACGTTTCCTTCGGCGCGTGGATTCTGCCGCACTGGGCGCACCTGCTGCTGGCCAATCGTTTGCGTTCGCTGCAGGAAGATGCGCACGATCCCTACCCGACGTGGTTCCGCGCCAACACACGCGGTACGCTGCGCCGGTTGTGCCGGCAGTCGGGGCTGGAGTTGGCGGAGCTTCGCATGATAGAGCCCGAGCCCAGCTATGGCCGCGCACATGCCGCGTTGTTTTTTCCCTTCATGTGGTATGAGCGGCTGGTGAATTCCACGCCGCTGCTGCAGGGATTTCGCATCACCATGCTGGTGACCATGCGCAAGCCGCTGCCAACGGAAAAATCTAACTGAGAAATTCTCTCAACCCTAACTAAGAAATTCTTTTAACCAGGGATCGCTCGACTCGATGAGACCGCGCGTGTCGCCGTCATAGGCGATGTTGCCGTCATGCAGCACTAGATATTTTGTCTTGGGGTCGATGCCGGTCAGCATGCCGTTGTTCGGAATCGGCCGCATCTCATTGCTCTCCGCGTTGAAGCGGTGCGTTGCGATGGCGAAGGCGTCCTGCATGCGGTTGGTCACTACCAGCGAGGTGGTGTTGCGCAGGTCGCGCTGCTTCACCACCAGTTGAATGATGGTGCTCGATGTAATCGGGTCCAGTCCGCCGGTGGGCGAGTCATACAGCAGCAGGCTCGGGTTGGTGACGATGGCGCGCGCGATGGAAACGCGGCGACGCATGCCGCCGGAAAGCTCCGAGGGAAATTTCTCCATCGTGTTGCCCAGTTCGACAAAGTTCAGCGCTTCCAACACACGTGCATCCACCATTTCGATATCGGTTTTTTCTTCGTCCAGCCGATAGCCCACGTTGTCGCGCACCGTGAGCGAATCAAACAGCGCGCTCTCCTGAAACACCATGCCGATGTGCGCACGCAGCGTATACATCTCGTGCTCCGGCGCGGCCTTGCCGTCGGCAAAAACCGGATGCCCGAAGACATGGATGCTGCCGCTGTCAGGTCGAATGAGGCCGTCAATTAATTTCAGCAGAACGGATTTGCCGGTGCCCGCCGGTCCCAGCACAATGCGCGTTTCGCCGGGCAGAATGCGGAAGCTCACATCGCGCAGCACAACATTCTCGCCAAAGCTGAGCGAGACGTTCTGAAACTCCACCACATCGCCTTCAGACTCAAACGGCGCGTCTGCGGGGCGCGAGTGATGGAACAGGTGCGGTAGATGAGGCAGGTGCGGCGCGTTCATCTGCACTAGCCTCCGAAGATGGCAATCATGACGCGATTGAGAATGAAGTCCGCAAAAATAATGATGACCGACGAAGCCACAACGGCCTGCGTTGTCGACCGGCCCACGCCCTGCGTTCCGCCGGTGG
>CAIZGA010000539.1 GCA_903932385.1 uncultured Acidobacteriota bacterium | reverse complement strand
TGGTGAAGTCGTAGAAGCGATCGCCCGCCGCTGCCGTCAGATAGAACACAACATCCGGCATGCCGCTGGTGGAGTCCTTCGAAGGTTCGGCATCGCGAATGTCCGATCCGCCCACTTCCGCCACACGCTTCACCAGATAAACTTCGTCGGCAGCGTTGGCGCCCTGCGTAATGTCTGCGCTGTGCAGCAGTTCTTCATCCGGAGGAATGGAACCCAGTGCCTGCAGTGCCGCGCTTTCGCTGGCATACGGCTCGCCCACCACCTGGTGGATTTCCAACCGCGCCGTCTGCTGAATGATGTCCTTCACGCGCGCCGGATCATCCACACCCGGCAGCTCGACCAGAATCTCGTACTTGCCCAGGCCGTATTCCTGAATCACCGGCTCGCTGACACCCAGCGTGTCCACGCGCGAGCGGATGGTTTCAATCGACTGCTGGAATGCGTGGTCCTCAATGCGCGCCACTTCGCCCGGCTTCATCGTCAGGCTGAAGGAGCCGTCGGGGTTCGACGAGAGGTCATAAATGTTGGAGTAGGTCACGCCCGTCAACACATCACGCGCCGCGCCGATTTTGTCCGGCGAGATACCGGAAATCGTAATCAGCTCGGGGTGCTTGGCCGCATCGGTCTTGCCCACCACAGCGCCGTTGATGCCCGCCTTGGTGAAGTCCGTCTCCACGCGCGCCACGTCATTGTCCGTGCTCGCGTTCAATGCGTCGGCCACTTCCACTTCCAGAACAAAGTGGCTGCCGCCGCGCAAATCCAGTCCCAGGTGGATGCCTTCACGCAATGAAACGCCCGCCACCTTGATGGGGTTCAGCATGCCGGCGCCGATGCCCTGCGCATTCCAGCTGGTGGGCACGCCGAAGGCGAGGAAGGTAAAGACAGCCAGGATGGCCAGGATCAGGATGGTTTTACCGGTAAGGTTCTTTTGCATTCGCTTCCTACTTCAATCTCTTGCCTGCCGCAGCAGACTATTTTGTTTCTTCGTCCGTGGTAACGCTGGCAATGGATGCCTTGGCAACTTCAACCCGCAGATTGTCCGGCGGCAGACGCAGTTGCAGCGTATCGTCCTTCACCGTCAACACAGTTCCGCGCAGCCCGCCGGTGGTGGTCACCTTGTCGCCGGCCTTCAACTGCCCCAGCATCTCCTGCCACTTTTTCTGGCGGCGCTGGTTGGGCAGAATCAACAGAAAATAAAAGATGGGAATCATCAACAGCAGCGGCAACAGGCTGAACAAGCCGCCGCCCTGCGGTGCTGCCGCCTGCAACAGCATTGCTGCTGCCAGCATGGGTTTTGCAACCACGGCGGAAATCATCAGGGTCATCATCAAGACACAATCCTTAGCCGGAAGCCGCTATCCGCGCTCCGCAATCCATTTTGAATCTCTATAGGGAGGACTCACCCAGTATACGGGGCAAGCCCGGAATCTGTCGCAGTGCCATGCCGCACCCTGCGCCCGACTGCCAGTTACTTCCTATGGAAAATCTACCGGGGCGATGCTTTGCTCCCCGATCCAGCCAGTCATTCTTCCGTTTCACGCGCGCGCGAACGGTATTTTGCTGCCAGAAGGGAAATTGTACCCCGTTCCATAGCATCTCGGACAGCCTGCATCGTGTCAAGGTACAGGGCCAGGTTATGAATGGTGGCCAGCGTCGCCCCCAGCGCCTCGCCCGCCGTGAACAAATGCCGCAGATACGCGCGGCTGTAACGCGAGCAGGTCGAGCAGCTGCACTCCGCATCCAGCGGCCCCTGGTCTTCTGCGTAGATGCGGTTTTTGATGTTCACCCGCCCCGCAGAAGTAAATATCAGCCCATGCCGTGCCGCGCGCGTCGGCAGAACGCAGTCCATCATGTCCACGCCCATCGCCGCGTACTCCACAATCTCTTCCGGATAGCCGACACCCATCACGTACCGCGGCTTGTCTTTCGGCAGATGCTCCAGCGTGGCCGCAATCATCTCACGCGTCAGTTCGCGTTCTTCGCCAACACTCAGGCCGCCAATCGCATAGCCGGGCAACTCCAACTCCACCAGCCGCTCGGCACTCTCACGCCGCAGGTCCGCATACATGCCGCCCTGCACAATGCCGAACAGTGCCTGATACCTGCCGCCGCGTTCCCCAAACCATGGCACCTCTTCGCGATGCGCCTTCCAATACTCCCGCGAACGCAGCGCCCAGGCATGCGTCAGCGCCATCGACTCGCGCACCCGCTCGCGCGTGGCAGGATGTTCGGTGCATTCATCAAAGGCCATCATGATGTCCGCGCCCAACGCAATCTGCACTTCCATGGAATGTTCCGGCGAGAAAAAATGTTTGCTGCCGTCCAGATGCGAGCGAAACTCCACGCCATCGGGAGTCACCTTGCGCAACTTGTTCAGGCTGAAGACCTGAAAGCCGCCCGAGTCGGTCAACAGGCACCGCTGCCAGCTGATGAACTTGTGCAAGCCGCCCATGCGGCGAATCGCTTCATGCCCGGGGCGCAGATACAAGTGGTAGGTGTTCGCCAGAATAATCGCGGGGCCTTTGCCGCCCGCGCCGGTCACTTCCAGCGTCTCCTGCGGAACGGCCTTCACCGTGCCTGCCGTGCCCACCGGCATAAACACCGGCGTTTCCACTGCGCCGTGCGCCAGCGTCAGCCGCGCCCTCCGGCCCACACCAAAATCATTCGCGCTCTCGTTATTGATTTCAAATTGCAGCGGCATCGTTTGATTGTAGTTGCGCAGAAAAGAAAAGCGCAGCCGAAGCCGCGCTCATCTCAATTTCTATCGTTGTGTATCGGTGCAATCGGTGGTTGCCGTTACGCAGCCAGTTTGCGGGCCTGGCGCTTGGCTTCAATGCCGTCCAACGTGGCCCACAACGCAGCCGCAGCTTTTTCCGCCGCCGCCAACGCCGCTTCTTCATCCGCACCCGCCGCCAGCAACGCATTCATCTCCGTGCGCCACACGTTGGAGTGGTGCACATCGGCCACTTGATGCAGCGTGAAATATTTCGTCGTCTTCGCGTCCGCGCCGTAGTGGCACTGGAGTCCCGCAGCCTTGGTCTTGGCAATCTCCGGCACGCGCGCTTCATACGCGTACAGGGCCGCCATCGCCGCCGCCGGCTCGGCCTGCATCAACTCGCGGAAGGTGGCAATCAGCGCCGTGGTCTCCGCATTCAATTCCCGCTCGCGCACTTCGGACTCGTTCGCGCCCATGCCGCGGGCAAAGTCCATCCACAACTCGCTGTGCGGCTTGGTATCGGCAAATCCGCCAATCATGTTTCCCGCCATGCCTTCTTCATCCGCCAGGTTCTGCAGCACGGTGCGGCGCAGCTTGCCGTCGGGCATCCGCGCATGCAGCGCGCTCAGGTACGTGGGGAAGGCCGATACATGGTGCCAGTACTCGGCCGAATATTCGCGCAGGTCCTCGCGGGTCAACTCGCCCGCCGTCCACGCCTGGTAGAAGGCATGCTGCAGCAGGTTGTAGCGCGCGGTGCGCTCCTCAAATCGCGTCCAGAAATCATGGCTCTGGGCAGATGCGCTGTTCTGGGAAAGTGTGCTGCTGGAACTCATGGCGTGGGACATGATGACTCCTTCAATTTCGTGCGGTGTGGGATGCTCGCGTTCTGCTCAAACGCCTCTCTTGAATTTATTCTCTTTGTCGATGCGACTCAAGCAACATATATCTGTCGCGAATTACAGCAGTGATTGAATAGATTTTTTCAGCTGTGGGTGAATCCACTCCGGCGCGATTTCGGCCAGCGGTTCCAGCACAAAGCGGCGGCGATGCATCTCCGGATGCGGCAGCGTCAGCGACTCCGTCTGCATCACTACATCAACGCCATCCGGCAGCTTGTACAGCAGCAAATCCAAATCCAGCGTGCGCGGGCCCTTCGGCGGGGCCGCCGCGCGGTCGCGGCCACGCTCGCGTTCAATCTCCAGCAACGCCTGCAGCAGCGGCTCCGGCGCAAGCTCGGTTTCCAGCAGCGCCGCCGCATTCAAAAACATTCCCTGCTGCACGGTGCCCACGGGCTCGGTCTCAAAATATTTTGACGCAGCCCGCACGCGGCCCAGCGCGCCCAGCCGCTGCAACGCATAATCCAGATGCGCCGCGCGGTCGCCCACATTCGAGCCCAGCGCAATCGCCGCAAGTGATTTTTGTTCAGAATGCATCAGGCATTCGCCGCTGCCGGCATCATCTGCGCCGCAGGCACGGCTTCCGACTTGTGCCGCTCGGGCAGCAGCGTCACCAACTCCCATGCGCTGCGGTCTTTCATCAGCCGCTGCACCAGCGCAGCATGCATGGCGTGTCCGGCGCGTTCGGCCACCACGCGCCCCTGGATGCGACGCCCTGCCAGCGCAAGATCGCCAATCAGGTCCAGCACTTTGTGCCGTACAAATTCATCGGCAAAACGCAGTGGGCCGTTCTGCACGCCATCTCGCGTCAAAATTATCGCGCTGCTCTCGCTAACGCCGCGAATCAGTCCCATGTTGCGCAGCATCGGTTCATCTTCGCGGAAGCCAAACGTGCGCGCCGGCGCAATCTCCTCGGCGTAGTTGCCCAAATCCAAATCGCCCACAAACTTCATGCTGCCGATAGGCGCGGGGAAATCGATGCTGTAATCAATGCCGTATCCTTCACCCGGATAGACGCCGATAAACTTGCCGCCCTCGCGCACTTCCATCGGCTTCAGTATGCGGATGTATTCGCGCTTGCGCCGCTGCTGCTTTACTCCCACCTGCTGGAAGGCCTGCACGTACGGCAGCGCACTGCCGTCC
>CAIZGA010000538.1 GCA_903932385.1 uncultured Acidobacteriota bacterium | reverse complement strand
CTCAACGGCGAAAAGCTCTGGATCTCAAACGGTGGCTTTGCCGATCTCTACACCGTGTTTGCCAAAGTGGATGGCGAAAAGTTTACGGCGTTTCTGATTGAGCGCGGTATGCCGGGATTTTCCAACGGCGCGGAAGAACACAAACTCGGCATTCGCGGTTCTTCCACAACTCCGCTGATACTGGCAGATTGCAAAGTGCCGGTGGAAAATGTGCTGGGTGAAATTGGCAAAGGACATCACATTGCATTCAACATTCTGAACATCGGCCGCTTCAAGCTGGCGGCGGCAGCGGTTGGCGGAGCGCGTGCATCGCTGGCAAATGGGATTGCGTATGCGCGCGACCGCAAGGCATTTGGAAAATCCATTTCGGAATTTGGATTGATTCAGGAGAAACTGGCTGACTGCACTGTTGGCGTTTACACGGGTGAAGCGATGGCGTATCGCACTGTGGGAATGATTGACGCAGCTCTGGTGGCGATTGAGAAATCTTCGCCCGATGCGTCGCAGCAAATTCAGAAGCGTATTGAAGAATATGCGATTGAATGTTCCATCCTGAAAGTGTGGGCGTCGGAGATGCTGGACGGCGTGGTGGATGACGTCGTGCAGATTTACGCAGGCTATGGCTTTGTGGAAGAGTATCCGGCGGAACGGGCGTATCGCGATTCGCGCGTGAACCGAATTTTTGAAGGCACCAATGAAATCAACCGGATCATCATCACCGGCTGGCTGATGAAGCGCGCCATGAGTGGCCAGCTAGCTGTGATGCCGGCCATCAAAAAAATCATGGATGAAGTATTTGCCGGGCCGATGGCGCAGGAAATATCAGATGCGCCGTTGGATGCGGAATTCGCTCTGCTGGCCAATGCGAAAAAGATGGCGCTCTTTTCTGCTGGAGTTGCCACGGAATGCTACGGCGCCAAGCTGCAGGACGAGCAGGAAGTGATGGCTGCGCTGGCCGACATGATTATTGAAGTCTTCGCTATGGAAAGTGCTGTTCTGCGAGCGAAGAAAATCATTGCGGGCAAGGCAAACTCCATTGCTGTAGCGCTGGCCCGCGTTTATACAGCAGAGGCATTCGCACGCATCGAGCAAAATGCGCAACGAGTTCTGGCTGCTGCGGCAGAGGGCGATACGCTGCGAGTGCGGCTGACGATTCTGCGAAGACTAGCGAAGCGCGATCCGGCGAATACTATTGGATTGAAACGCGAGATTGCCGCGCATGTAATTGCGGCGGGAAAATACTCGCTGTAAGTTTTGTTTAGCGGCCGGTACCGGTTTGCAGCGGGACGTTGGTCAGCTGCACAAGATCGGCTAGCTTGCTGGGGCCGAGAACGGCCACCTTGGGCAGAGGGCCGCGCACCATTGCTACTTCATCGCAGGCGTAGAGTCGCGGGCAGTTCTGGCAATCCTTATAGACCTTGTCGGGCATCGCAGTTCGGTCGGCCTCGCGGAAGCCGTGATGGAAAAAGAAATCCGGGATGCGCGTGAACAGGCAGACGGATGCGACGCCGTGGTCGTCGGCTTCATGCAGCAGGGCATTCAACAATTTGCCGCCGGCTCCCTGGCCCTTGGCTTCCGGCTTCACGACGATGGAACGAACTTCAGCCAGATGCGGGCCGTAGAGATGCAGCGCGCCGCAGCCGAGAAAAACTCCCGCGGCAGATTCAGCAACTGTAAAGTCGCGCACGTTCTCGCAAATTTCCGCGTAGGAACGGCGCAGCAACGTGCCGTCGTCGGCAAGCGAATTGACGAGCTCGTAAATGTTGGTTGCATCCTGCAACCGGGCCTTGCGAACCGTAGCCTTAGACATGGACCTGCGTGCCTCCTGCCGCACGCGCTTTCTTCATCATATCAATCCGCTTCCTTGCAGAGCCAATCGCGGACTTTACGCGGCCCACGGCAGTGCCGCCAATAACATCGTGGCAATCAACCGTTGCAGCCAATGTGATGCCGGCAAAAAAATCTTCGCCGAATTCTTCGCCGAACTGGCGCAGCTCGTCGAGCGACAAATCACCCAGCTCGCAGCCTTTATCCAACGCATAACGAACGGCGTTGCCGATTTTTTCATGCGCTTTGCGGAAGGCAACGCCTTTGTGGACCAGATACGTTGCCGCTGCCATTGCATTCAGAAATCCTGTTTGCGCGGCGGAGGACATCAGGTCGAAGCGGAACTTCAGCGCGTGCGTGAATCCGGGCAGAACGCTCAGCAGGCCGCGCATGGTATCGGCTGCGTCGAAGACCGGCTCCTGGCCTTCCTGCAAATCCTTGTTGTAGGCCAACGGCAGGCCTTTGATCAGCGTTGCCAGCGTGGTGGACGCGCCGAGCAGGCGCGCACTCTTGCCGCGCGCAAGTTCGGTGAGGTCAGGATTTTTCTTCTGCGGCATTGCGCTGGAACCGGTAGAGAATGCTTCCGGTAAATCAAGGAAGCCAAACTCCGCAGTGGAGTAGAGCGTGAGCTCTTCGGCAAAGCGCGAAATGTGCAAGCCAATTTGTGTCAGTGTCTGCACGAATTCCAATAGAAAATCGCGATCACTGGTGGCATCCATGCTGTTGGATGTGGGCGCGTCGAATCCCAATGCGGCAGAAGCGATATTGCGGTCGAGTTTTAGCGTGGCACCGGCAATGGCACCGGAACCGAGCGGGCAAAAATTCATCCGCTTGCGAGCATCCAGTAGGCGTGAACTGTCACGCAACGTCATCTCCACATAGACGAGCAGCCAATGCGCAACCAGCACCGGTTCCGCACGCTGCAGATGCGTGTAGGAAGGCATCACTGCATCGCCGGCAGTTTCGGCAAGATCAATTAACGCCGTGGCCCAGTTGCTGAGGCCGGTGAGAGTGGCATCAATTTCATCGCGCACAAACAACCGCATGTCGGTGGCGATTTGTTCATTGCGGCTGCGGCCGGTGTGCAGCTTCAGCGCCAGTGGGCCAATCTCATCAGTGAGAGTCATCTCCACAAAGTGATGGATGTCTTCCGCGACCTCGTTGGACTTCAGCCACTCCGTGCCGCCGGACTTGGCTTTCTTTTCGATGATGGCCAGGCCGCTTTCAATGCTGCGCAGTTCGACGGGCGTGAGGATGCCTGCCGCTGCAATCGTGCGGGCGTGGGCCACGCTGGCGGCAAGCTCCTGCGGCAGCAGACGCCAATCGAAAGGGAAGGATCGCTGCCAACGCTCGAAAGTGCCGTCGAGTGGTTCGCGGAAGCGGCCTGACCACATCTTCAAAGTAACTTCTCCTTTGCGCTACGAGAGCGCGGTGACTTCGGCACGCTTGCCGGACTTGGGTGCGGAGGCGGCGCGGGAAAATTTGCGTTCCATCGGCGATTTGCCGGCGCCATCCAGCAGCATCAGCAATAAAGCTTTCTGCAGATGCATGCGGTTCTCGGCCTGATCGAAAACGATGGACTGCGGGCCGTCGAGAACTGCGTCGGTGACTTCTGCATTACGACGCGCCGGCAGGCAGTGCATGAAGACGGCATCGGGCGCGGCCAGCGACATCAACTTCTCATTCACCTGATACGGCCGGAAAATCGGCTCGCGCTTGGTGGACTCATGCTCGAAGCCCATGCTGACGCAAACGTCAGTGTAGACTGCGCTGGCGCCTTCAACGGCCTTTGCCGGGTCATGCATCAGTGTGATGCTGCCGCCGGTGCTCTCAGCAATTTCAATCGCCTGAGCAACGATGTCGAGCTTGGGCGCGTAGCCCTTGGGCGTGGCGATGGTGCAATGTGCACCCAACTGCGCAGCGGTGAGGATGAGCGAGTGACAGACATTGTTACCGTCGCCGACGTAGCAGAACTTGAGGCCGCGTGCGGTGCCGAATTTTTCTTCCAGCGTCATGAAGTCGGCCAGCGCCTGGCAGGGATGTTCGTAATCCGAAAGTGCGTTGATGACCGGCACGTCCGCACACTGCGCCATTTCCACGATGGTCTCGTGCGAGTATGTGCGTAACACGATGATGTTCATCCAGCGCTCCAGGTTGCGCGACATATCGGCCAGAGACTCGCGCTCGCCCAGCGGCGACTGTGTCTGGTCGACAAAAATTGCGTTGCCGCCCAGCGTGTTGATGGCGGCCTCAAAAGTGAGGCGCGTACGCAGCGACGCCTTCTCAAAGAACATCACCATCTGCTTGGAGTCGAGCGCATGGTTGTACTCTGTGGGATTGGCTTTGACGGCGTGCGCCAATTCCAGAATGGAGGCGGTCTCCTGCACGGAGAGGTCGGCGATGGAACAGAGGTCGCGGCCGGCGAGACCGTCGGCAGAGGCGGCGAAAACTTCCGGGGACTGCGGACCGCTCTGCGGCTGCACGACATGGCTGGCACGCGAACGCGGCTGCGCGGCAGACTTGTGCGCCGAGTTGCTGTTGATCATAAGCGTCTTGCTAGGCATGGTGTGCTTCTCCCGCCAGCACCGGGCTGGCCTGTTGCTGCTGACGAACCTGTGTGAGCACGGCATCGAGCGCCGCCACGGTTTCATCCACGTGTTTGGTTTCAATCACAAACGGCGGCAGAAAACGCAGCACCGTCTCACTGGTGCGGTTAATGATGATGTGCCGGTCGAGCATGGCGGCAGCAGCCAGTCGCGCGTCTTCTGCGTTGTCGAGTTCGATGCAGAGCATCAGGCCCAGGCCGCGCACGTCGATGATGTTGCGATGGCGCGTGGCAAGGGAATCCAACTGCCGGCGGAAGTAGCCGCCGAGGCTGCGAACCTGCTCCAGCATTTTGTTCTGCTGCATGTAGTCGATGGCGGCAATGGCAACGGCACAGGCCAGCGGTCCGCCGCCGAAGGTGGTTCCGTGCATGCCGGGCGTGAAGGCCTGCGCGGCCTCTTCAGTGCAGAGCATCGAGCCCATGGGCAGACCGCCGGCAAGCGGCTTGGCCAGCGTGACTACATCGGGCAGGATGCCGTAGTGCTGGTAAGCGCACCACTCGCCGGTGCGGCCCATGCCGCACTGAATCTCATCCGCCAGCAGCAGGGCACCTGTCGGTTGCAGAGTTCGCGTGCCGTGGCGAAAAATTCTTTTGACACAGGACGGATGCCGCCTTCGCCCTGCACCGGTTCAATGCAGATGGCGCAGACTTCATCGCTGAAGCTGGCGCGCAGGTCCGCAACATCGTCAAAATTGACGAAAGCCACGTTCGGCATCACCGGCTCAAAAGGCTCGCGGTACTTGGCCTTGTGCGTGGTGGCGACAGAACCCATCGTCCGGCCGTGGAAGCTGTGTTCAAGTGCAAGAATCTTGGTGCCAATCTTTTTGCCGGACTCGCGCAATTGCGTGGCGTGGGCGCGGTGATCGTG
>CAIZGA010000537.1 GCA_903932385.1 uncultured Acidobacteriota bacterium | reverse complement strand
TTTCCAGCGTGATGCGCGCCCCGTCGACATGCTCCTCATCGGCAACAATCTGCCCGCCTTCTGAGCCGGTCTTGCCGATGGTTTCGCCGTTTTGAAACGCGTGCCACATGGCCGTCCTAGAAAGAATCCAGCATGTCGCTCACCAGCGTCTGCGCAAAGTCGCGCGCCAACCGCTTCTCCGCCGGAGACTCCTCGCGGATAAAACTCGGCAGGTCCTGCGTCGACTGGTACTGCTGGTGGAATGTGTAATCTTTGTTTTCGTACAGCAGCCGGCCATCGGCCGAGGTCAACTCCACCTTCGCCGTAATCGTCACCAGAAAACTCGATGAGGCACCGGTGGAAGAATCATAGGTCAGCGGCAGAATGGTTTCCGTCAATACAGTCCCGTGCAGAATCGCATCGGCGTTGTTCGTGTTCTCCGCCGGAAGTATCCGCATCTTCGTCCGCAAATTCAGTTCGTGGATTACAGCGTCCGTCAGCGCAACGTTGGTGTGGTATGAGAGTGCGTTGTTCACAAAAATGGGAACAGCCAGCGTGCGCACATCGGGGCCCAGGTGCGTACCGGCACCGGCCACATGGTAGCCGCAACCGGCGAGAAAAATCATCGGCGATATGAAAACCATCCACAACTTACGCATGCAGATATATTGTCGCATCCGGCGGCGCATCTGCCGCAAGTGATTCCACCGGCAAAAACAAAAGGCGACCCGAGGGCCGCCTTTTTATTCCGTTGCAATTGCGTTATGCGTGTGAAGGCTGGCCTTCGCCGATGCCCGGTGTGCGTCCCGTCTCCGGCTTGATGACCTGCTGCTTCTCGCCGCCGTCGCCGCTCGGTCCGCTCAGCGGGCTCTTGAAGGGAGGCAGTTCCTTGCCTTCAATCAACAGCTTCACTTCTTCAGCGTCCAGCGTCTCGCGTTCCAGCAGCGCTGCGGAGATGCGGTGCATCGTGTCCTTGTTGGCTTCCAGCACGCTGTATGCCGACTTGTACGCGCGGTCCACCAGGCCCCGCACTTCCACGTCAATCTGCCGCGCCGTCTCTTCGCTAAAGTCCCTGTGCTGTGCAATCTCGCGGCCCAGGAAAATCTGCTCTTCCTTCTTGCCGAAGGTCAGCGGCCCCAGTGAGCTCATACCGTACTCGCACACCATGCGGCGTGCCAGGTCGCTGGCGCGTTCAATGTCGCTGCCCGCTCCGGTGCTCATCTGGTTCAGGAAAATTTCCTCTGCACAACGTCCGCCGAACAGCACTGCCAGCCGCGTTTCCAGATAATCACGCGTCACGTTGTGTCGGTCGTCCGGCAGATACACCGTCACGCCCAGCGCCATTCCGCGCGGGATAATCGTCACCTTGTGCAGCGGGTCGGAATTATCGCGCAACGCAGCCACCAGCGTGTGTCCCGCTTCGTGGTACGCCGTCACTTTCTTTTCCGCATCGCTCAGCAGCATGGACTTGCGTTCGGCGCCCATCAGCACCTTGTCCTTGGCCTGCTCAAAGTCGCACATGAAGACTGCCTTGCGGTTGTAACGTGCCGCTGACAACGCCGCTTCATTCACCATGTTGGCCAGGTCCGCGCCGCTCAATCCCGGTGTTCCACGGGCCAGCACGTTCAGGTTCACATCATCGGCCAGCGGCACCTTCTTCGCGTGCACGCGCAGCACTTCTTCGCGGCCGCGGATGTCCGGCAGTCCCACCACAACGCGGCGGTCAAAACGTCCCGGACGCAGCAACGCCGGATCCAGCACATCAGGCCGGTTGGTCGCAGCCACCAGAATCACGCCGTCGTTGGATTCAAATCCATCCATCTCCACCAGCAACTGGTTCAGCGTCTGCTCGCGTTCATCGTGTCCGCCGCCCAAACCGGCGCCGCGGTGGCGACCGACTGCGTCAATTTCATCGATGAAGATGATGCAGGGAGCATTCTTCTTGCCCTGCTCAAACAAATCGCGAACGCGGCTTGCGCCCACGCCGACAAACATTTCTACAAAGTCCGATCCTGAAATCGAGAAGAACGGCACGTTCGCTTCACCGGCCACTGCGCGTGCCAGCAAAGTCTTGCCGGTTCCCGGAGGTCCGACTAGCAGCACTCCCTTGGGAATGCGTCCGCCCAGGCGCTGGAACTTCTGCGCCTCGCGCAAAAATTCAATAATTTCCTTCAGCTCTTCTTTGGCCTCGTCCACACCGGCCACATCTTTGAAGGTGACTTTCTTCTGCTGCATGCTCAGCAGGCGCGCGCGGCTCTTGCCAAAGCTCATCGCCTTGTTGCCGCCGCTCTGCATCTGCCGCATCATAAATACCCACAGAACCACCACCAGCAGAATCGGTCCCACAATCGTCAGCACCGTGCTGACCCACATGCCGCTCTGCGAATCCTTCGTCGACCAATCCACGCCCGTTGTCTGCAGCGTGTTGTAGAGGTCGGGGTATCCCGGAGGCGCAATCGCGTGGAAGGCCTCATTATTGGCCTTGTAGTTGCCGGTAATTTCATTGCCGTTGATTACTGCCTTGGCAATCTTGCCGGCCTTGGCGTCATTCAGCATTTGCGAGACGGAAATCTCGGTGACATGCCCGAAAGCTGTGCTCTTGGCCACCATGAAATACAGCGCCAGCAGACACACACCGATGGCAACCCATACGCCGAGATGTTTAATGGTCGAGTTCAAGACCGTTACCTCTTTCCTTTTGCTTCCCGCAATTCCATCTGCGGCAAACAGTTCTCTTTTCGACGAACTAGTCTGGCAACTTCAAAGTTCAGACAACTTAACTTCTGGGATTCCGACAACTTAGCGCCTGCTCCAACGCTTACCCAGTTCCGACGCGTACCCTATCAGACGAAATCCTAAACCGTTGGTTAATCCAGTCCATCACACTTTGGATGCAGGCCAGCTACTATAGGACGCACGTCAGACCACCAACTATGTAGATTCTACGCTGGAAACTTACGAATTGTTGCAATTTGCGCCGGGCTAAGAACCAAGTGTTTTCTTTTCATCAACAACCAGCCGCAGCTCCCGCGCCGTCCGCAACGCCGTCAGGCCCCCGGGCAAATCCACCCGGCTTCCCGTTTTGGGTTGAATATTGGGAATTTCCAGCAGGATTGGCTCCGGGCAGCCGCATAACGCCAGAATCCTTGCCGTCGGCTCAAATCCCAGCACCACCCCCAGCCGCTCCGCCGCCGCCCGCACCACCCGCCGCCGCAACGCGGGGTCCATCGTTTTCAGCCGGTCCAGATCCAGCGACACCGAAGCCGTCTGCCCCGTCACCGCGCGTCCGCCGCCCCGCACAGGCTCGCCCGGCAGCAGCAGCGACGGCAACAACCTCGCCAACTCCGCCTGCCACCGCGCCTCTTCATCCCTTGCCAGCAATGCCACCCTCGCCAGCGCCTCATCCACCCGCGGATTCTCCCGCCGCAGCATCGGCATCCACTCCGCCCGCGCGCGGTTTCGCGTATGCGCCGTATCGGCATTGCTCGCGTCTTCTCTCCACGGCTGGTTTTGCGACTTCAGCCACGCTTCAATCTCCCCGCGCCGCACCGCCAGCATCGGCCGCACAATTTTTCCCCGCAATCCGCTTAAATGTTTTTTAGAATTTCCGCTGAAGTTCTCTAGCACTGGATGAATTCCGCTCAGCCCCTCGGTCCACGCGCCGCGCACCAGCTTCATCAGCACCGTCTCCGCCTGGTCGTCCAGCGTGTGCGCCGTGGCAATCACGTCCGCCTCGCCGGAATTCAACAGCTCGCGAAAATATGCATACCGGACATTTCTCGCCGCCTCTTCCAGCGACTCGCTATTTTCCTTCGCATGTCCCGGCACATCCGCATGGTGCAGATGTAACGCCAGCCCCAGCCGCCCCGCCAACTCACGCACAAACTCCGCGTCCGCATCCGCCTCTGCCCCACGAATCCCATGATGCACATGTGCCACCGCCAGCCCCACACCCAACGCATCGCGGGCCGACGTATTCGCCATATGCAACGCCAGCAGCATCGCCACCGAGTCCGCCCCGCCGGAGACCGCCGCAACCACCCGCTCGCCCGCACGCATCAGCGACCGGTCCAACGCCAACTTTGCTTGAGAACTAGCCATCGAACTTCATGATAGCTGCGCCTGGAGTGCCTCTGCCGAACTTCATGGATTGAAATAACAGTAGTGGTGAAGAGTTATACTTTTCGGTCTATGAAGGTCTTCGCAATCCTCCCCGCTGCCGGACTCGGCACACGTATGGCCGCCGGTCACTCCGGCGCGCCCGCCAAGCAGTTCCTCATGCTCGCCGGCCTGCCGCTCCTCATCCACAGCCTGCGCGCCTTCGCTTCGGTTGGCCGCATCAACTCCGTCCACATCGGCGTTCGCGCCAATGAAGTGGACAACGCCAACAAACTCATCGCCGACTTCGGCCTCGCCGCCCGCGTCAACATCTTCATCGGCGGAGACACGCGCCAGGAAACCGTCAGCCGCGGCCTCGCCTCACTGCCCTGCGCCGAAGACGACATCGTCCTCGTCCACGACGCCGTGCGCCCGCTCATCGACGTCTCCACCATTGAGCGCACCCTCGACTCCGTCATCCAACACGGCGCTGCCATCGTAGCCCTGCCCGCCATCGACACCATCAAGCAGGTGGAACGCACCGCGCACGGCGCCATCATCAGCAGCACCATCCCGCGCGAACGCATCGTGCAGGCGCAAACACCCCAGGGATTCCGCTGCGGCCTGCTCCGCCGTGCCTTTGCAGAGGCTGCAGCCGACGGCTTCACTGGCACCGACGAAGCCAGCGTCGTCGAGCGCGCCGGCGCCCAGGTGGCCGTCGTCATGGGCTCGCCCCGCAACTTCAAAGTCACCCAGCCCGGCGACCTCGAACTAGCCGAGTTCTACCTGAAGCAACAAGAAAATGCTTAACGGTGATAGTCGGTGATGAAAGCTGATTCTTTGAATCCATATGATGGCGAGAATGACTCTCTTACCGAGAAAATCATTGGCGTGTTCTTTGATGTGTATAACGAGCTGGGGTTTGGCTTTCTAGAATCCATATACAGCGAGGCCATGCGGATTGCTCTAGAGCAGGCGGGGCTTCAGGTAGATGCCGAAGTTCCCATCCCTGTTTCTTTCAGAGGATCAACCATCGGGGTATTTCGAGCCGATTTAGTAGTCAACAAGACTGTCTTACTTGAGTTGAAGACTTCCGAGCAGCTTTCCAAAGCACATGAATCGCAAACACTTCACTATCTGCGTGCCACACAAATTGAAGTTGCGCTCCTGATGAATTTCGGTCCGAAACCACAGTTCAGGCGGCTGGTTTTACCCAATAATAAAAAGATCACTGGCACTCATCAGCAGAATCATTGAAAATCATTGTTAGGCATTTTTACTTATGAGAATTGGTCTCGGTTACGACTCGCACGCCTTCAAGCCCGGTGTACCTCTGGTCATCGGCGGGCTCAAGATTGACCACCCCGCTGGCCTCGCCGGCCACTCCGACGGCGACGTGCTGCTGCACGCCATCACCGACGCGCTCCTCGGCGCCGTTTCCGCCGGCGACATCGGCACCTTCTTCCCGCCCAGCGACCAGCGCTGGAAAAATGCCGACTCCACCATCTTTCTCGAAACCGCTCTGGAAGAAGTCGCCACCGCCGGCTACCGCATCGTCAATATTGATACGGTGCTCATCCTCGCCCAGCCCAAGATCGTTCCCATCGCCGGAGAAATTCGCGCCCGCGTTGCCGAGCTACTCAACCTAAAACCGGGCGACGTCGGCATCAAGGCCAAAACGCCCGAGGGCCTCAATCAGGACCACGTTGCCGTCGCCCACGTCGTCGTGCTGCTGGAACCCATCGCCGCAACCGGCGACCTCGCCCGCATGTCCGCCACCGCCGACACGGAAATTGAAATCGACACCGTCGTCCGCAGCCTCATCGACGACGGCGGCACCAAACGCGCCCTAGGCCGCAAAAAACATTTTGACTCCGACGATTTGACCTAGTCGAATATTCATCCGCTCGCCAGTTATTTTGTGTTCAAGCGAGGTTGCGAATGAAACGAGTTGCCTTCTTTGTGTTCGCTGCATTCCTGCTGTTGCAGGGAGCAACAGCTCATTGCCAGACGCCCGTAAAAGTCAGCTATTGCGAAGTCGCGCATCATCCAGCGAAATACAATCACCAGCTGATTCAATTCACAACTTTTGTTTCCTATGGCTTTGAAGACTTCACAGCCTTTGACCCAAATTGCCCGCATGAATCCATGATGTGGCTTGAATACGGCGGGATAACCCGTTCACCCGCCATGTATTGCTGTGGAGTCACGCCCGGTACAACGCGTGAAAAGCCCTTAGAGGTTGAAGGAATTACAGTTCCAATTGTGGACGATAAAAACTTTTCGCAGTTTCAAAAAGAACTTCTGACCAAGCACGGCAAATACATCAGCTCGGTTGTCTCTGCAACACTCATCGGCCGCTTTTTCTCGGGCAGCCCGCCTTCAAAAAACACATTCGGCCCAGGCTATGGACACATGGGATGCTGCACATTGTTTGCCATTCAACAGGTCGTGTCAGTCGATCCGCAGAACAACCCGCAACTGGATTACAGCGACGACTATGATCAGATTGAAACAAGCGTGGGATGCAGTGTTAAAAATTATGTAGATTGGTTTAAACCAAACGGAGAACTTATCAAGCATCAGTTGTCAATGGAATCTCCAGAAAATTCTTGGGCTTTCACAGAACCACAGCGCGTAGCTGCGGAAGCATTTGCTAAATATGTAAAAATTTCAGATGTATTGCCAAGTGACATGAAGAAACTGCGCGAAAAACAAGGCCGCATTACTTATTTGTGGAAGAACAATGTAAAAGAAAAAAGTTATATGGTCGTTGTAAGCAGACCCTCATGGCTCTCTTACTACGCCACTCATTCAAATCATGTTGCGTGGGTTGTTGTATCCCTGTCCGAGAGTGAATGTAGTTCCAATTAATTGGAAGCATGGCTATATAAAAATATTCATGCCGCGCGGCAGCAGCTACATGCTAACCTTCTCTGAAATTTCATCGGAGGTGTAGCACACGCATGCATACTTTCCAATCCCTGCTCGCATTCTTTCAAGACACTGACTCCAGCTCTGCAACCACTGCCGCAGCAGCGGCCGAAGCCAACATCCAGCACATCATCCTGGGAATGATTCCCTTCCTCATCCTCTTCGGCCTCGCCTGTTGCGCCTTCATGATTTTTCTCTACTGGCGCATCTTCTCCAAGACCGGCATGTCGCCCTGGCTCTCACTCCTGCTGCTCGTTCCCTTCGGCAGCCTCATTATGCAGTGCATCCTCGCTTTCGGAGACTGGCCGGCCCTGCAGCCGCCGCCACCACCGCCGCCCGCCGCATAACGCTGCGGAATCCATCGCTCTCAGGGGGCAGCCATCGCGGTACTCTGCTAGCATTAACGCTGGCCCCCTATGAGTAAAGAGATCGCACCAGCAAGCACAGAGAACGCCTCCGCACAGCCGGTCCGCGTCCGCATCGCACCCAGCCCCACCGGTGACCCGCACGTCGGCACGGCCTACATCGGCCTGCTGAATTTTATTTTCGCCCGCCAGCGCGGCGGCAAGTTCCTGCTGCGTATTGAGGACACCGACCGCGCGCGCTTTGTCGAATCCTCCGAGCAGATGATTTACGACGCGCTGCGTTGGCTCGGCCTGGAGTGGGATGAAGGCCCCGACGTTGGCGGCCCCTTCGGCCCCTATCGCCAGTCCGAACGCACCGCAATCTACCGCGAGCATTGTGACAAACTGCTTGCCAGCGGCGCCGCCTACCGCTGCTTCTGCACGCCGGAAGAACTCGACGCCCGCCGCAAACAGCAAATCGCCGCCAAGCTCCCCGCGCGTTACGACGGAACCTGCCGCCGTCTCTCCGACGAAGACGTGAAGGCCAAGCTCGATGCGGGCATTCCCTTCACCATCCGCATGGCCGTGCCCTTCACCGGCTCCACCACCTTCCGCGATGAACTCCGCGGCAACATCACCTTCGACCACAACAATGTGGATGACCAGGTGCTGCTCAAGTCCGACGGCTTCCCCACCTACCACCTCGCCAACGTCGTCGACGATCACCTCATGCAGATCAGCGACGTCATCCGCGCCGAGGAGTGGATTTCCTCCACGCCGAAACACGTGCTGCTCTACGCGGCCTTCGGCTGGCCCATGCCGCGCTTCTGGCACATGCCGCTGCTGCGCAATACGGACAAGTCAAAAATTTCCAAACGCAAAAATCCCGTATCGCTCATCTACTATCGTCAGGCTGGATTCCTGCCGCAGGCCATGACCAACTTCCTCGGCCTGATGGGCGGTGGCATGCCGCCGGATGTAGAAATCTTCACCCTCGCGCAAATGGTCGAGCAATTTAATTTCGCCCGCATCTCGCTCGGCGGTCCGGTCTTCGACCTCGTCAAACTCAAGTGGCTCAATGGCGAATACCTCCGCGCACTCACCGAGGAGCAGTACTTCCAGGTCCTGCGCAACAACGTATTCTCTGATGAAATTCTTCGCCAGATGGTTCCGCTCGTCCAGACGCGCATTGAGACCCTCGCGCAATTCGGCGACCTCGCGGATTTCTTTTTCGCCGACAACGTCATGCCGGCCGAGTCCGTCTTTCTGCCGAAAACAAAAACGCGCGAAGAAACGCTGGCCTTCTGCGGCGAACTGCTCACCGCTCTCGAACCCGTTGAGTGGAAGTCGACTGAAATTGACGCGGCACTGCGCACACTCGGCACCGCGCAAAGCTGGAGCACCAAGGAATGCTTCATGCTGCTGCGCGCCATCATCACCGGCAAAACGGCATCGCCGCCGCTGCTCGAATCCATGGTCGTCTTCGGCAAAGCCCGTTCGCTCGACCGCCTGCGCCGCTTCATCGACGCGCAGAAAAAAATCAAGCAGTAGTTTTCAGGATTTTATTTCGCGACAATCATCAACTGCACCGGCAGATTTTTCGGCGGGTAGCAGGCACGATTGTCGCAGGCCTGGTAGCGCAGTGTGGCCGTCGTCGCGTGTTCGCCCGCGCGGGCCGTCACCCGCAGCCGCAGCGTAACGTCGCCGGTATACACGCTGAATTTTTCCGTCGCGCTGAATGCAAAATTCCGCATCTCGCCCGCCGGATATTCCACCGCGCCCCACTGCACGCCCGCTGCCGCCGCCGGCGTAATCGTCGTCGGTATCAAATAATCTTCGCTCGGCGTGTGCGAGTTCACATGCATCCCGTTCGCAACCCGCAGATGCACTTCCACCACCGCCGGCCGTCCCGCAACAACATGCGCGGGATCCATCGGCAGCACGCTGACAAACTCATGCGGGGCCGCCATAAAATTCTGCGGCATCGTCGGCATGGCCAGCAGCAGCATCGCAAATGCAGTCAGTATCCGCACTATTTGCCACCCAAAGCTTTGCGCATGTTGGCTTCAATCTCGTCGCGGCCCACCAGGCCCACACTTTGCGCCACAACTTTTCCATCGGCAGAAATGTAGAACGACGTGGGAAAATCCTGCACATCAAAACTCTTCACTGCGGAGCCGTCATCCAACACCATCGGATATCCCGCGCCCACCTTCGCCGTATATTTCTTCACCTTGTCTGCCGCATCCGGCGGATCATCTTCACTCACGCCTACAATCTCCAGACCCTGGGGTGCATATTGTTTTTCCAGCTCCACCAGCCACGGCATCTCCACCTTGCAAGGCACGCACCACGTCGCCCAAAAATTCACCATCAACGCCTTGTGCTGCTTGCGTAACGCAGTCAGAGACAACTTTCCGCCATCCGGCGTCGCCAGATTAAATTCCGGCGCCGCTTTGTTCACCATCTCCGGCCCCATGCTGGCATCGCCCTTCGCCGCATCTGCCGTCGTCGCATCGGTAGACCGCGGACCCACCGGCACCAACTCCACTCGCTGCGATTCCAACTCCTGCTGCTTCTGCTGGGCCACTTGCCGCTGGTGATAATTCTCCACGCCGGCCCAGCCAATCACGGCGAGCGCGACAATCACAATTCCTGCAACCAAAATATTGCGTTTCAAAGGCGGACCTCGTGTGGGCGGCCGTGCTCGGTCTGCAGGGCACTGCCTGCAAATAGTCTAGCGCGTCTTCGCGGCCGCATCTGCTAGCATTTCTGCATGGCCCAGCCAACCAGCACACACGTTGCCATCGCCGGCCCCGCAGACTTTGTCCGTATTGAGGCCGCCGCGCTCACGGCACTGGCAGACCGCCTCGATACCACCATGCAGGCCGTCTTTCTCCGCGCCGCGCGCCTGCTGGTCGAGTGCAGCCAGCGGCAGGGTCGCGTTGTTGTCACCGGCATGGGCAAGAGCGGCCTCATCGCGCAAAAAATCGCCGCCACGCTCAGCTCCACCGGCACGCCCGCATTATTTCTTCATCCTGCAGAAGCGTTGCACGGCGACCTCGGCATCCTCACCCACGGCGATGTCGTCATCGCGCTTTCCACCACCGGAGAGACGGAAGAAATCCTCCGCCTCGTCGCCGTCGTCAAGCGCCTGCAAAACCACATCATCAGCCTCTGCGGAGATATGGACTCCACCCTCGCGCAGGCCAGCGACGTCGCTCTCGATTGCTCCATCACGGAAGAAGCCTGCCCGCTCGGTCTCGCACCCACCGCGTCCACAACAGTAATGTTGGCGCTCGGCGATGCCATCGCCATGGAAGTCAGTCGTCGCAAAGGTTTCCGCGCAGAGGATTTTGCCGCACTGCATCCCGGTGGCGGTCTCGGCCGCCGACTCGCCCGCGTGCGCGACCTGATGCACAAGGGCGACGCCATCCCGCGCGTCGAAGCCGTCACACCCATGCGCGATGTGATTTATGAAATGTCCCGCAAAGGTCTCGGCGTCACCACGGTAGTCGAAGGCCGCAAACTCCTCGGCATCATCAGCGACGGCGACCTCCGCCGCCTCCTGGAACGCGAAGCCGGTGACGCTCTGCTGAAATCCGCCGGCGAAGTCATGAACTCCGCCCCGCGCACCATCGCCCCCGACGCCTTCGCCGCCACCGCGCTCTCCATCCTCGAAGAACGCAAAATCACATCGCTCGTCGTCGCCGACGCAGAGGGCAACATCGAAGGCATCCTCCACCTCCACTCCCTCTGGGGCACCGAACTGATTTAGTTAGTAAAAGGCTATCAATATGGAATTTAAGAAGATTAATTATTCCGATTTATCAAGCAAGCAAAAGGAATCTTATAATTTCCAGCGGCTATCCGCTCTATTGGCCAATTATGGATACACAACGATGCGATTGACAGACGATTGGAGAGGTGCAGATTTTATTGCACAACATCTTGATGGAAAGACATTCCTAAAAGTTCAGCTAAAGACTCGCTTAAGTTTTTATAAGAAATATAACGACAAAGATATTTTTATCGCATTTGAAGAAGACAACATTTGGTATTTATACCCGCATGATGAGCTATTACAACTAATGCTTAGTATTGGAAAGTTTACGGGTACAGAATCATGGGATGAACGCAATGGATATAACATTCCAAGAATTCCAAACTATCTCGTAGATACCATGAAAAAATATATTATTGAGTAATATACGAATGTTGCATCCTTACAATCTCATGCTCAACCATCCCAAGCATAACAATCGACTTTTGCACTTCCTGAAAACTGATCCCTGCGCCCTATTTCCTGCCTCAATGCCCCTTACTCCAGCAAGCGCTCTGGCTAGCTGGCGGAGCCTCGCCCGTCGACGATCCCGCATGGAACTCACCGCTGCAATCACTCCACCAATTGTCCACACTCGCATCCACCGTCTGGCAACGACCTAAATCATCACATACAGATTTCGTCCCCAGCTGCGTGTTGTAGTTGTGGCCGTTGCCGTTGCTGGTCGTGCTGTTCGCCCCGGTAATCGCGTTGCTGGTGTGTTCAATCGCGTTGAAGTTCGCGTCAGAATTCTGCTTCCAGTGTTGGTACTGCGACTCCATCTCCGCGTCCTGCTGCTTAGCGCGTTCAATCGTCGCCTGCGTCACCGCATTCGACTGTCGAATCACCGCCCCCGCCGTGTCATTGCTCTCCTGCGCAAAACGTTGCAACCACTGCTGGTTGAACTGAAAACTTTCCAGCATCGTGTGCATCGCCTCCGCAGCCTGGCCCGCATCCTGACTGGTGGTCAAATATCCGCCAAGCCGATACACAAACCACATCTGCACCGGCTGCCCTGGCTGCGAAGCCAGCAGCGTCACCGCATATACATATCCTGCGCGGTCGCCGCATTTGAAGGATACTTCGCCCACATCCACATGCAACTGCCCGCCCATGCCGCGCGCGTCCTGATTCAACTCCTGGCTCAACTGCTGCGACTCGCTCGGTACCAACCCGCCGCGGAAGTCGCTCGCGTTCTGGCAGAGTCTCGCGCGCGTGTATCCCTCGGCCACCTGGTTCGCCGGTTGGTAGCGTGCAATCAACAACCGCCCGCCCCACGGAGAAGGCATCGCCTGCCCCTCCCGCGCGCCCGCCATCATCGTGCCGCGGTTCGGCACTTCGCGCACAGCCAGTTGCGGATCATCAAAAAACATCTGCACACCGCCATCGGCAGACTGCGCGCGAATCACATAATGCGGCTCAATCCGCGTCGTCCGCTGCGTCGCCACATTCGCCTGCCAACCCTGCGGCAGCAGTACGCTGAACGCGTTCTCCGCCGAATCCGTGTATTGCTCAAATCGCAGCGTGTGTACCACCCCGTCTTTTGACACAACCGCGCGTCCCGTCGGAGCCGCAGCATGTTGCCCGTTGCTGCGTACCTGGTACGTCTGGCCGGTATAGGGATTGGCCACCGTGGTGGTGCCATTCGAATTATTCCCGCTGTTGTTCTGTGCATGGGTGCAGGCCGACAACACCACACCAAGCAACGGCAAAACCAGCAATGCGAAGCGTCGCATACGTTCTCCTGAAGCATCAAACTATGTGGGAAATTTGCCGCCAGATTATCCCACGGCTGCCGCAACGTCAACGTCAATCTGTGCGCTTTCCGCTCACCCCATCGCTCGTAGTATCGTGTTACTCATCTGCGCATCCACCGTGTTTGAGGCAACCATGAGCGACGCCGAATCCTCCTCCATCCAAATTGAATACCTCACCCCCACGGCGCAGCGGGATTGGTCGGAAAAAATTCGTCAGGCCTACATCCTCCCCCAGTTGGAAATTGAAACCGTCCGGCATTCCCAACGCGCCTGCGCCATCCTCTTCAGCATTCATCCCTCGCAGCTCGATTCGCTCACCGAGCAATTCGCCCGCGACGGCCTCGTGCTGAAACCCGTCGTGCGCATGGCCGCGAATACCAAAGGCTTCAACCACCTCGTCCTGCCGCCGTCAGAGACAGAGCAGTTCCACTGGAAGTGTGTCCTCGCCAGCAACCCGCACGACGCCGACGAATTCATCGCGGCACACAACCGGCACGACGACTTCGCCATCGGTCTCCTGCTCGGCTTTCCACCCTGCTGCTCCTTCTTCTTCGCCAGCGTCTGGCGTCAGGGAAATTTCGATCCCATCTGGCAGGCCGCCGAACATCAACCCTTCCCCGGCTCGCTACCCGCCGGCCTGCATCGCACAGACTCCACTGACCCCGCCGAACATCGCATCACCTTCACCCCGGGCCCCGACGACTGGAAAACTTCCTCCTGCCTGCGTTACATCGGCGTCCAAATCAATTCCCACTTCGCCTGCTCGCTCCATTGCGAAGCCTCCATTCAGGTCGCCAATGACCGCATCGATCTCGCCCGCCAACTCAACCTCACCGGCATCGAGCCCGCCCTCGATCTCCTCCGCCTTCCCTGCCGCTGGGAATGCATCGACA
>CAIZGA010000536.1 GCA_903932385.1 uncultured Acidobacteriota bacterium | reverse complement strand
TCGCCGTCTTTGCCGGCGTCGACGTTCCCATCGTTTATTTTTCCATTCAGTGGTGGCGCACCCAGCACCCCTCGCCCGTCTTGACCGGCGATGGCACGCTGGACCCCGCCATGCTCCATGCCTGGCTGTGGAACATCCTCGCCTGGTTCATGTGGGCCGTCTTCATCACCGGCCTGCGCTACGTCCTCGAACGCCGTCGCCAGCTGCTCGACCAGAACGAAGCACTCAACGCCATGGAGGCTGCCCAGTGAGCCACAAATACCTCATCATCGCCTACGCCATCGTCGCCATCCTGCATGTGGGTTACGCCGTTCGCGTCGCCCAGGCACTGCGCAAACTTCGCGGGTAGTTTTTCTGCAAAAACAGCGTTTTAAGGTCGAGTTTTATTATTAATCCTCGTTCTTGCAACATTAACCCTCAATCAGGCAATGTAATTTGATTGAGGTTCTTTGTTAAAACTCGTACAAGCAATATTGTTTGACTGTATTTTTGCGCAAAAAAAAGCAACGAAATCGGAATCCTGAAAGACCCGACTTCGTTGTCCGAGGAGGTACGTACACTGCAATTCAGGCCGAATCGAACTGAATTGTCACCTGTGCAAACCCCATCAGATTCCGCAAGTTGCGCCCAATCAGCAAATTTTCTTCGGTAAACTCAATCCCAGTGACCGCAATTCTCAAATTCCGCCGCACCGCAGCCGCCCTCGCAGCCACCTCGCTCTCGCTCTGCCTAAGTGCCTGTCATTACCATGACTTCCCGGAATATCCCTCGAATTATCGCGAGTACGCCTACATCGCCAACCACGGCACAAATACCGTAACCGTGTTGGATTTAGTGGATTTGCGCCTCGATCGCGTCCTGACCGTGGGCCAGCAGCCGGGCGATGTGGCCGTGAATCCAGCGAAAAATGAGGTCTACGTCGTCAACCGCCAGCCGCAGGGCACAGGCACGGTCAGCGTCATCGACGCAGAAAATAATGCAGTTTCTGCAACCATCCCCGTGCGGCGCCTTCCGGTTTCCATTGCTGTGGATGCGGCAGGCAAGCGCGCGTACGTTGCGAATTCCGGATCGAATTCAGTGAGCGTGATTGATCTTGCCAGCCGACGCGAAGTGGCGACGGTGGCAGCCGGGCAGCAGCCGGCCGAGGTGCGTGTTGCGCCGGACGGGCACACGGTGGTGGTTTCAAATAATGGCGACGGCAGTGTTTCCATCTACTCGACGCATGTGGAAGATGCGCGACGACCGTTGGAATTGCGTTCGACGATTAGCGGATGCGCAGGCGCGATGGATATTGCGATTCTTCCGGATTCGACAAAAGCATTTGTGGCCTGTTCGGCAGGACATCAGGTGATGGCGGTGGCGCTGGCGCAGCCCGCAGATTCTTACGCGGTGAAGCAGCAGGGTGCGAGCACGAGCGATCAGATGCTGGTGCTGCTCGATGTGGGCAAGACGCCGACGCATCTGGCGATGAAGCCCGACGGCGGAGAAATATTCGCAGTGAATTACGACGGCGATTCGATTTCAGAAATCGCAACGTTCAATGATGAAGTGGGCGGCACGTACTTCATCGGATCCAAACCGGCGTATGGAATTGTGAGCGCAGACAACGCAACGCTGTGGGTGAGCAACTTCGGATCGGACACGATTACCGCGTACTCAATTGATGACGGCAAGATTGATACGGTGGTGCGTGCCGGTTCTGCGCCATCATCGCTGGCCTTCACATCGGCGGGGCATTTGTTGATGGCCACTGATGCGCACTCGGGCGACGTTGCATTGATTCGCACAAAAGCGCATGACAGCTTCACCGGCCGATCGTTGTTTACGTTGCTGCCGGCGGGCGCGCAGCCGGGTGCGATTGCTGTGAAATCTTTCCTGCTGAAATAAAAATTATTTTGATGGATTGTCTTCGGCGGCAACTTCTGCCACGGCAATTTGCGGTGTGACGATTTCATCGCGCTGCGTGCTCAGGCTTTCCGCGTAGAGGCTGGCGGAGAAGTGCGCGCCGGTGAGCAGGATGAGGCCGGAGAGAAAAGCCCAGGTCATCAGCGAAACGGAAACGGAAAACGGGCCGTAGGAACTGGCGAAGTCCAAATGCGGCAGCGCCCAGATGTAAATATATTTCGCTGCCTCCCACGTAAGACCGGTGACGATGGCCGAGGGCACCACGGCGCGGTAGGGGATGCGGCGGTTGGGCAGGATCCAATAAATCAAAAAGAAGAGCATGATGCTGGCGAGCACGGCGATGACGATGA
>CAIZGA010000535.1 GCA_903932385.1 uncultured Acidobacteriota bacterium | reverse complement strand
GTACAACCTGACGAAGTTTGCGGTGGAAGGCGTGAGTGAAGCGCTGGCCGATGAGTTGAAGCCGCTGGGAATTCGCGTGACGATTATTGAGCCGGGGCCGTTCCGCACGGACTTTGCGGGCAGGTCTGCCGACTTTGCGGAGAACGAGATTGCGGATTATGCAGCGACGGCGGGCAAGACGCGCGAGAATTTGCGTGGCTACCAGGGAACGCAAAAGGGCGATCCGCTGCGCGCGGTGCGGGTGATGATGGAGCTGGTGGACCATCCGAATCCGCCGCTGCGTTTGCTGATGGGTGCGCTGGCGTTGATGCGTTACCGCACGAAGGCGAAGGCGTGGGCCGCGGACGTGGATGCGTGGGAAGCGGTAACGCTGGGCACGGACTTTCCGGATTGAGCGGGATGGAAAGAATCGAAACAATTTTCTGGGACATTGGCGGCGTGGTGCTGACCAATGGATGGGACGAGCACCAGCGGGCGGCGACGCTGCCGCAGTTCGACGTGGATTTGGGCGAGTACGAACCGCTGCATCACAAAGCAAATGAATTGTGGGAACGCGGCAAGATGAGCGCGGACGCGTATCTGGACGAGGTGTTGTTTTACACGCCGCGAAAATTCACGCGGGAAGACATCTGGTGCGCGATTGAGAACGAGTCCCGCGTGCTGACGCCGGAGTGGTTCAGGCTGGCGGAAAAATTGCGGGCCGGCGGGAAGCACCGCATGGCGACGCTGAACAATGAGTCGCGCGAGCTGAATGATTACCGGCTGGACAAATTTAATCTGCGGGACTGGTTTGATTTTTTTATCTGCTCGGGCTACGTGGGGATGATGAAACCGGAAGCGGGCATTTATCGGCTGGCACTGGACGTGGCGCAGAGTGCGCCGGAGAAGACGTTGTTCATCGACGACAAGGCGACGAACATAGCGGCGGCGCAGGCGTTGGGGATGCAGGGAATTTGCTTTACGGGAATTGAAGCGCTGGAGCAGGAGATGCGCGGGTTGGGGATTGAGATTTAAGGGAATGAATTCGCAGATTGAAGCAGCGTGAGCAGTAGCTGAGGAGAGCGCGACATGTCAACAACGGAAGTACACATCAGTCCAGAGGCGATTGCGGCGAGCAGGGCAAACGAGCGGATGCCGGATGCGTGCGTGATGGTGATTTTTGGCGCGTCTGGAGATTTGACGAAGCGGAAGTTGCTGCCGGCGCTGTACCACCTGGAGCAGGCAGGTCTGCTGCCGAAGCAATTTGCCGTGGTGGGTGTGGCGCGGCGGCCGCTGGGCGATAGTTTTGCCGCGGATATGCGCGAAGGCATTGTTGAATTCGGCGGCGTGAAAGACGATGACGCGAAGCTGAATGATTTTATTGCGCGAGTGCAGTATCACGCGATGAATTTTGATGATGACGGCGGCTACGCGAAGTTAAAAGAGTTGCTGGCGAGTTTGGATTCAAAGCTGAGCACATGCGGCAACCGGCTGTTTTATCTGGCGACGGCGCCGGAATATTTTGGCGACATCATTGACCGGCTGGGATCACATGGCATGTCGAAACCGGAGTCGGCGTGCTGGGTGCGGGTGATTATTGAAAAGCCGTTCGGGCATGATTTGGAGTCGGCACGCGCGTTGAATGCGGAAGTGAACAGCGTGTTCGACGAGGAGCAGATATTCCGCATCGACCATTATCTGGGCAAAGAGACGGTGCAGAACATTCTCGCGTTCCGTTTTGGTAATACGATTTTCGAGCCACTCTGGAATCGCAACTTTATCGATCACGTGCAGATCACAGCCGCGGAGTCCGTGGGGGTTGAGGGACGTGGTGGCTATTTCGAGACTGCCGGGATGCTGGCCGACATGGTGCAGTCGCATCTCCTGCAACTCGTCGCGCTCACCGCGATGGAGGCTCCCGTGTCCTTCGACGCGAATGCGGTGCGCGATGAAAAGGTCAAAGTCCTACGCGCGATCCGGCCGTTGACGCGCGACGATGTCCGCACCAATGCGATCCGAGGGCAGTACGGGCCGGGGAATGGCATGGCAAGCTATCGCAAGGAGTTGAACGTCGCGCCGGATTCACACGCCGAGACGTATGTCGCGCTCAAGCTGGAGATCGACAACTGGCGGTGGGCGGGCGTGCCGTTCT
>CAIZGA010000534.1 GCA_903932385.1 uncultured Acidobacteriota bacterium | reverse complement strand
GAGAATGGCGATGGCGACGGCTGCGCGGGGAAGTGAGGAGTGCGGTTGGGACTCCCAGGTTTCAATGGCGATGCAGTTGAGCCAGCAGAGTGCGGCGAAGAGAGCGCCGGCAGGCAGCAGAGCGGCGTGCGATTGTGGAGAACGCGCCCAGGTGGGGACGATGGTGGCGGCACCGAAGAAGAGGCCGACGGCGATTTCTTTTGCGGAGAAGAGCGAGGGAGAGCGGCGGGAAAATTTTATGGGGCGATGGGCCTGCAGGAAATAAATCGGCAGCAGAGAGGCGAGAGAAAGATACTCACGAAAAACTGGAAAAGGCATGTGGCGCGGAATGAGCAGCAGTAGGACGAGTGCGGCGGCGGCGACGCAGGCGAGCAGAACGCGGGCGTGGCGGGCGTGGAAGTGGTGGCGGGCTTCGAGTCGGGGGGCATTCGGCTGGCGGGCGTCGAGCGGACGCGCATCCAAGAGACGATCGGCGATGTAGAGAATCCAAACGCAAAGAAATAAAAAGAGCGGCGCAGTTAGAGGCAGAGCAATGTGCACAGTGGCGGCGAAGAAGAGGCACCAGAGCGCGGCGATGATGGGCGCGTCGAGGCTGGCGAGATGAATGAAAGCAACTACGGGATGGAAATAACTGAAGAGGCGCAGAGGGTTTCGCGGCTGCGCGTGTGGGAGGGAAAGCGTGGATTGGAATTCTGTATTCACGGGCACTCTATATAGGATGCGACAAAATGCGGCGCGTTGCCGCTAGTCGGCGGGGGCGGGAAAAATTCCGTCGGTGTGCTCCAACTCTTCGAGGATTTTTTCAGCCTGGGCAACAGAGTCTGAACCGGCGATGAAGCTGGTTTGGCAAAGGTCAAGCAACTGGCGGAAGCGGTTGTGGTGCGCGGTGAAACGCGTGGTGGCGTATTCGCGGGCGGCGCCGGTGGTGATGAGAAATTGCCAGTCAGACGATTGCAGCAGAAGAAATTCACGACGCAACTGGGCTTCAAGACGCGCTGCCAGCGGATGCGAGGAGCGGGTGAGCGTGCGCAGGGAAATTTCTGCGGCGTGAATGGCCTCCCAGGTGAAGGCGGTGTCGGAGTTGAGCCAGGCGTGGTGATTGCCGTGCGATCCCCAGGAACCTTCCGCAACGGAGAGATGGCCGGCGCTGGGATAGCGGCGGAGATATTCTGCGGCGGTGATGGGAGCGATGAGATTTTCTGTTGAGGGGAGCGCGGCCTGGTGCGCGAAGGCGTGGGCGACGGCTTCAAGCCAGAGGGTGCCTTCATGCCACCAGCGGCCGAGGATGTCGGCATCCATCAAGACGGTGAGGATGGGCGGCGCGGTGGTGTTGAGGATGGGCGAAAGTGTTTGTGCGACGAGCGCGAGGAATTCGTCTGAGAGTGAAGCGGCGGAAGCGGCGGCGGCGGGATCATAGGGCTGCGGCTGACCGTCGGATATTTCTCTGCGCCAGTAGCGATGACCGCCGGGCCAGCGTTTCTGGTGGAAGCTGAGCGAGGCGGGATGCGTGGAGTAGCCGGTGTCGCTGCTCCAGAGTGCGTTGGCGGTGTGCGGGTCGCGGGCGAAGACGGCGACGGCGGGATGTACGGCGAGATACTCGCCATCGACGAGATAGGGTTGGTAGAGCGAACGCGCGGGTTGCGATTGCAGCGACTCGAGTTCGATGTCGATTGGCTGAGCGGCGCGGCGGGACGAGTCGGCAACCATGTGGGTATCGGCAAAGAAAAACTGGATGCCGTTTTCCGCGAGGATTTGTTCGATGCCGATGCGGTGCGCGGATGCAGGACGGTAGCCGCACTCCGGCAGCCAGAAGCCGCGGGGCGAACGGCCGAAGTGGCGGGTGTGGGCGGCGATGGCCGTCTTGATTTGCGCGCGCAGACTTTCGTCGGTGGAGAGCAGCGGCAGATAGGCGTAGGTGGCGGCGGTGGTGAGGAGATCGACGACGCCCTGCTCCTGATAGAAGCGGAAGGCGGCGATGAGGTCGCCGGAGAGGGACTGAAATTCGGCGAGCAACCGGGTGTAGACCACCTGCCAATGTTGCGCGAGCGAGGCGAGGCGGGGGCTGGAAGTGGTGACGAAGTAGGATTCATCTTCGCGGGCGGCGTCGATTTTACGCTGCAGGTAGCGGGGAAATTCTGCGCGGAAGAGCGGGTGCGCGAGTTGCTCCAGCAGGACGGGCGAGAGGATGAGGTTGCAGCCGAGCGGGATGGAGTCGCGATGCAGGCGGGCGAAGAGGCGAAGCAGGGGGAGATAGGTTTCCGCGGCGGCTTCGAGGAGCCACTCCATGCCATGCGGCCAGGTGCCGTGGTGCAGCACCCAGGGCAGGTGCGCATTGATGGTGAAGGTGATGCAGCCGGCGGGACGGGTTGGTCCGGACGGGGATGGCGACGACGTCATCGAGCAGTGTTTTCCTTCTGCCGCGGAGATGTGTGGGGACCGGCGGCGATGAATCGTATGCGAAATCTATGCAGGCAGGCCTGCTGATTTCCACTCTACTCTGATTGCGCGGGTAGGGGGCGATGGCGGGGACGGCGGGGGTGGATCGCCGAAAATGAGAGCGGGAGGAAGCGGGCGGGGAATCCACAGGAAATTGTGCGATGGCCATGCTGTGAGGTGAAATTTGATGGACAATAGATTGTCTGCTGCTGAAGGAATTGACGAAGCATGCAGAAGAATTTGGCATCCCGGAACGGTTCGACCGCGTCTAACGTACAGGGATTGAGCCGCAGAGAGCGGCTGCAACACTGAACAAATTTCATGAGAAAGAGGAATAATTATGGCAGAGAAAGATAGTGGTCTGAGCGCTGGATGGTTTTTGGCGGGCCTTGGCCTGGGAGCATTGCTGGGCGTGTTGTATGCGCCGAAGTCGGGCAAAGAGACGCGCGAGGAAATTGCGCGCACGGCACGCGAAGCGAAAGAACGCGCCGGCGAGTTTGTAGAGCGCGGACGCGAACATCTGGACGAGTATGTGGACCGCGGCAAGGAATATATTGATCGCGGCAAGACGCAGTGGAGCCAGTACGTGGACAAAAGCCGTGGGTTTCTACACGAGCAGGGCGAACGTGTTTCTGCGGCGGTGGAAGCGGGCAAGACAGCCTACACTTCAACTACAACTGAAACGCATTCTTAAGGCCTGGGCAAAGGAAGTGCACGAATGATGACATCAGGCTTGGCATTGATGCTGCAGGGCAGTGGATTCTCACTGCCCGCAAACAACGACACGTTGATTCTGGCGTTTTTGTGCGTGCTGGCGGTGGCCGTGCTGATGCAGGCGTTCATCCTGCTGGCGATGGCATTGGGCGCGCACAAGACACAGAAAAAAGTGGTGGAGCTGCTGGAGGACCTGGACGGGAAGCTGAACCCGATTCTGGATTCGACGCGGTCTCTGCTGGATGACACCGGGCCGAAGGTGCGTGTGATTACCAGCAATGTGCTGGAGGCGAGCCACCTGCTGCGCAAGCAGGCGGAGAACATCCACGCGACGGTGGACGAAGTGACCACGCGCGCACGGAAGCGGATTGTGATGCTGGACGAGATGGTAGGCGCCGGCATGATTACGCTGGACCGCGCGGTGGCTGCATTGCAGGAGGGGATACTGGCCCCGATGCGGCAGTTGAATGGATTGCTGAGCGGGCTGCGCACGGGGTTGGATGTGTTGCGGAACAAGGGTCGCAAGGCCCATACCCGTGAAGATGAAGACATGTTTGTATAGAAACAGGTTTCAGGGAACAGAAAAAGACGCGGCGATGGCCGCGTCTTTTTTTATGCGCGAAAATTTTTCAGAGAATCCAGCCGCCGCCGACTACTTCGTCGTTGTGGTAGAAGACTGCGGCCTGGCCCGGGGTGATGGCGCGCTGCGGCTCGTCGAATTCTGCGGTGACTTCATCGGGAGCGGTGGCGGTGATGGTAGCCCAGGCGGGCTGATGGCGATGGCGAATCTTTACCTGCACGCGCATGGGTGCGGTGAGCGCGGGAATGGAAATCCAATTCAGGTTGCGGGCGCGCAGGGTGTGTGAGAGCAGCTCGTCTTCACTGCCGGCGACGATGCGGTGATTGGCTGCATCGACCTGAAGAACGTAGAGCGGGTTCGCTGTGGAGACGCCGAGACCCTTGCGCTGGCCGACGGTGAAGTTGTGGATGCCATCGTGGTGGCCGAGGATTTCGCCGGTGGGGGCGACCATATCGCCGGCGGTGTCCGGCAACTGCTCGCCCTGCTCGGCGAGATAGGCGGAGATGAAGCGCTTGTAGTCGCCGTCGGGGATGAAGCAGATTTCCTGCGAGTCAGGCTTGGCGGCGAGGGCAAGGCCATGTTCTGCGGCGCGGATGCGGACCTCGGGCTTGGTCATGTGGCCGAGTGGGAAGAGGGTGCGCGAGAGCTGGTGCTGCGTGAGTCCGAAAAGAAAATAGGTTTGATCTTTCGCGTGGTCGGCGGGGCGCATGAGAATCCAGCGATTGCGTTCGGGGGAAAATTCATTGCGCGCGTAGTGGCCGGTGGCGATGCGGTCTGCACCGATGGACTGCGCGGTGAGGAGCAGCTGATCAAACTTGAGATGGTTGTTGCAGAGGGTGCAGGGGATGGGGGTGCGGCCGGCGAGATACTCGCTGACGAAGGGGCGAATGACGTCGGCTTCGAAACGCTCCTGCTGGTTGACGACGTAGTAGGGGATGCCGACCTGCTCGGCCACGCGGCGCGCGTCGTAGACATCGTCGAGCGAGCAGCAGCGGCCGGTGACGGCCTCGGGTTCGCCGTCGGACTCGGGGCGCAGGCGGCGCTGGTTCCAGAGCTGGAGGGTGAGGCCGACAATCTGGTGGCCCTCGGCCTTGAGGATGGCGGCGACGGCGGATGAGTCGACACCGCCGGACATGGCGACGGCGATGGTGCCGCTGACAGGCGTGGGGGTGTGCTGCGGGTTGGCTGTGGGAGCGGCCATAGTTCTAGTTTAGATGCTGCTGAGTCCTGCGAGGATGAGATTACGCCAGAGCGTCGGCTTCGCGGCGGAGGGTTTGCTGCTGGGCTTTGGGCGACAGCTGGCGGAGGCGGGCGACGGCATCGGGCAGGACGGCGAGCAGCTTGTCGACATCAGCGTCAGTGTTGAGTTTGCTGAGCGAGAAGCGGAGGCTGGCGCGGGCGCGGTCTGCGGTGTGGCCCATGGCCATGAGGACGTGCGATGGCTCGACGGCGCCGGAAGAGCAGGCGGAGCCGCCGGAGACGCAGATGCCCTTGAGGTCGAGCGCGATGACGAGGGCTTCGCCTTCGACATGATCAAAATAAATGTTGGCGGTGTTGGGGACGCGGCGGACGAATTCGCCATGCGGGCCGAAGCCGTTGACGCCGGTTTGGGGAACGGCGGCGAGAACGCCCTGCTCGAGACGGTCGCGAAGTGCGGCGAGTTTTTCCGGGCCGGAGTCGTTACCGGCAGATGCGAGCCAATCCTTTGCGAGTTGCGCGGCGCGGCCGAGGCCGACGATGCCGGGAAGATTTTCCGTACCGGGACGGCGACGACGTTCATGCGAGCCGCCGTGGAAGAGAGGCTTCAACTGCAGGCCGCGGCGGGCGAAGAGGATGCCGGTGCCGAGCGGGGCGTGCATCTTGTGGCCGGCGAGAGTGAGCAGGTCAACGCCGAGGGTGGGGATGTCGATGGGAATTTTTCCGCCGGCCTGGACTGCGTCGGTGTGAAAGAGCGCGCCGGCCTGATGCGCGATGAAGGCAAGTTGCGCGATGGGCTGGATGACGCCGGTCTCATTGTTGGCCATCATGATGCTGACCAGACGGCGGCGGGGACGAACGCCCGGGGAGATTTCAAATTCAAGGGCTTCACGCAATGCGTCGCCGGAGATGATGCCGCGGGCATCGCAGCCGAGCCAGGTGACGTGCACGCCGAGTTTGCTGAGGGCTTCGCCGGAGTGGAGCACGGCGTGATGCTCAATGCGCGTGGTGATGAGCTGGTCGCCGGGTTCAAGCAGACCGAAGAGGGCGAGGTTGTCGCTCTCTGTGCCGCCGGAGGTGAAAACAATTTCTGCAGGGCGGCAGTGGATGAGGTTGGCGACATGCTCGCGTGCCTGTTCCACAGCGGCGCGGGCCTGCTGGCCTACCTGATGGATGGAAGAGGCGTTGCCGAAACTTTCAAGAAAGTACGGACGCATGGTGTCGAGCACCTCGGGCAGCAGAGGCGTGGTTGCGTTGGCGTCCATGTATATGCGTGACAATGAAAAATCCCCTGTCTGCATTTTATGCCTTGCAGGCAGGGGACGTATGATGCGGGATTGATTTAGCGCTCGGAGATGGGGATGTAGGGCGCGGGATAGGCCGGACCGACGTACTCGGCACGCGGACGGATGAGGCGGTTGTCCTGGTGCTGTTCGATGACGTGGGCGACCCAGCCGGCGATGCGGCTGACGGCGAAGATGGGAGTGAAGAGGTCCACATCGATACCGAGCATGGTGTAGGTGGAGGCGGAATAGAAGTCCACGTTGGCGTTGAGCTTCTTTTCCTCCTTTACAAATTTTTCAATCTTCTGGGACATCTCAAACCACTTGCCCTGCTCGTGGCCCTTGCTGAGCTGCTCGGACATTTTGCGGAGGTGGGTGGCGCGGGGATCTTCCGTGGTGTAGACGCGATGGCCGAAGCCGGAGATTTTTTTCTTGGCGGCGAGCATTTCGCGGACGTACTCGATGGGGTCGCGGCCGGTGCGGTCGATTTCCTTCAGCAGGACCATGACGGCTTCATTGGCGCCGCCGTGCAGCGGGCCTTTGAGCGCGCCGATGGCGCCGGTGATGGCGGAGTGGATATCCGAAAGGGTTGCGGCGATGACGCGCGCGGCGAAGGTGGAGGCATTCAGCTCATGCTCGGCGTGCAGGACGAGGGCGAGGTCGAGGGTCTTCTCGGCGGTCTCGGTGGGCATCTCGCCATTCAGCATGAGGAGGAAATTGGCGGCGTGGCTGATGTTGCGGTTGGGTTCGATGATGGGCTTGTTCTTGCGGATGCGGTCGAACTGCGCGACGAGGATGGAAACCTGCGAGATGAGTCGATAGCTCTTGCGGATGTTGGCTTCGTAGCTGCTGTCTTTTTCATCGACGTCAAAGGCGCTGAGGGAAGAGACGGCGGTGCGGAGCACTTCCATCGGCGTTGTTGTCGGCGGCAGGTTGCGCATGACGTGCTGGATGCGGGGCGGAATCTCGCGGGCATCGGCGAGGTGCTTGGTGAAGTCCGCGAGTTCAGCGGCGGTGGGGAGCTTGCCGAAGATGAGCAGGTAAGCAGTTTCTTCAAAGGTGGAACGGACGGCGAGTTCATGGATGTCAATGCCACGGTAGGCTAAAACGCCGGCGTCTCCATCAATCCAGCAGATGCCGGAGTTGGCGGCGATGATACCTTCGAGACCTTTGGTGGGGGCGACAGTAGTTGACATGGTTTTTCAGCTCCACCGTGAACGAACCGGGACAACCGGGAACGAACCGGATAAATTATTTGTTCTTTGTTTATAGCGCAGCGCGGAATGGGTTGTCACTGCGGCGGGTTGAAATTCACGTTGAGTTGGCGACCGGTTCAGGCGGCCGAGCTGGCGGCAATGCGCAGCGGGGCGTAGGGAGCCAGGTCGAGGTCGGGCGGTTGGCCGAGCAGAAGCTGCGCCATCAGCCGAGCAGAGGCGGGTGCGAGCAGCAGGCCCATGCGGAAATGGCCGGCATTGATATAGCTGCCGGGTGCGCCGTCGATGGCACCCATGACGGGCAGAGCATCGGGCGAACCGGGACGCAGGCCGGCCCAGCGCTCGACTTCAGTGGCGCGGGTGAGTGCGGGGACCAGACGCGCGGCGCGGGCGAGCAGGTCAGTGAGTGCAGATTCGCTGACGGATTTATCGAAGCCGCAATCTTCAATGGTGGAACCGATGACGACGCGGCCATCGCCACGGGGAACGATATAGACGCCGGGTGCGTGGACGACGCAACGCAGGTCGGTATCGGCGGGCAGACGCAGGCAGAGCATCTGGCCTTTGCGGGGACGCAGAGCATCGGCCAGCGCGGGAATGGTGGTGGTGCCGCTGGAGGCCCAGGCACCGGTACAGTGGACCATGGCGCGGGCGTGGAAGGTGTCGGCGGTTGTCTCTATGTGCACGGAGGGTTTACCGGTGACGCGATTTTGTTGCGACTGGGTGGACAACCATGCCGTCTCTTCCCGCATCTCTATTCCCATGGCTCGTACCGCGACGGGCAGGGCGTGGCATAGGTCGCGGGGGTCAAGGGAAGGCTCATCCAGCAGCACCCAACGGAACGGGCCGGGATCTACCGCAGGTGCAAGCTGGCACACTGCCCCGGCAGAAAGGAACGAAGCGGAACTGAGCGCCGCGGGCACGTTATCGGCAAGGCTGGCAAGCAGAGTGGTGGCGGTGCGGATGCGTACCGGATGCCCGGAGAGTTCGGAGATGCGATTGAGGAACTCCGGATAGAGCTTGAGGCTGAGATGTGCCAGAGGCTGGAGCGAGGGCGGATTGGCTGGATCGAGTGCGGCCAGCATGCCACCGGCAGCCCAGGAGGCTTCCCGCATGGCGCGACCTTGTTCCAGGACCAGGACACTGGCACCGCGGGACTTCAACTCCATGGCCAGAGTGAGGCCGATAATTCCAGCACCGGCGATACAGACATCAAAATGATTTTTGTTTTGCATGGTTACGGATACCTCGACGAAGTTAATTATAGAAGCGTGCAGAGACCTATGAGCAAGCGAGGGAGCAAGTGAGGGGGCAAGCGAGGGAATTTGCAGGCAGCCGAAAAAATTGCAGCAGAGGCAGTTGCAGAGGAAGCAGGAAAACGGTAGTCTCCGCAGATTGAAGCATTCGCAGTACAGGTTGCAGCGTGCAGAATGAGTTGTCCCACTTAACAGAAACGAAGAAAGAAACCAGGAGAAAGAAACCATGAGTGAATTTGAAAACGGCAACGAAGGTCGTAGCATTTC
>CAIZGA010000533.1 GCA_903932385.1 uncultured Acidobacteriota bacterium | reverse complement strand
GTAGCCGGTCATGGGGAACCAGCGGCCGGCGTATAGCAGAATGCTGATGGGGTCGTCGACTGAGGCAGTCTTCAAGCCGTCTACCGGGCTGGAGTCGCTGCCACTCAGCGTGCCGGCGTATACGAATGTGTAGGTCGCGCTCTGGCCTTTGTCCAGCGGCGAGACAAGGCGCAGCCGCAGGGAAGCATCGGAGGAGCGGTCGGCATCCACTGTTTTGCCGGCTGCATCGGTGATGCTGCTGATACGCAGGGCATTATTTAATTCGAGTGGGATAGTTGTGACATCTTCTAGCGCGGTAATGGTGACCTGCGTAGTGGCAGTCAGCCGATGCATGGAGGGTGTGAGTTCAGCATGAATGACGTAGCCGGTGACCTGAATGGTTTGCCGTGCCGACGCGGCGAATGCCGACGCCGTTGCCAGCAGGGCGAATGCAAGCATCGCGATATTCGTACGCCACTTCATACGCCACATGAGAACTTTATTTTTCATGAATTTCCGTGGCAATTTCATTGGCTCCATAGCTTCTTCCCGTTGCCCTGCCGTACAGAAATATCCTAACTCTGTCTTACCTTGTGGAGGTTGAGTTGGTTTCCGGCGCTGCATTATTAGACGCAGCATCAGCGGAAATGGTCTTGCTCTGAATTTGCCCGGCAATGGCCTGGCAGACGCGGGTAATGGAGTTGAGCGAATGCGTCTGGGAAGGTGCTGTTGGCAGCAGTGCAGAACGAACCCGCAGTAGTTGCTGCTGCATCTTGCTGCGCTCGGGGCCATCAGCCAGCAGCGGCCGTAGTTGATTCACAACATGCTGCGCAGTGAAGTTCTCCTGCAGCAGTTCAGGCACAACAAGCATTCCCGGCTCCACGCCAGCGGCAATCAGATTGGCCATGGCCACGGGCAGATTGCCGTAGGCATCGCGAGTGGCAGGAATTTCTTTGGGATAGCGAACCATGTTTTTCGCCATCGCATAGGTCAATCCAGAGACGCGATAGACCGCGATAAATGGATTGCCGACGACGGCAGCCTGCACGGTGGCAGTACCACTGGCGACGACGGCGGCTCGCGCTTGGAAGAGTGCCTCGCGGGCATCTTCCACCAGATGCAGATTGAATGTTGCCGAGGGCTGCAGTTGCCGAACTTTTTCACGGATGGCATCAGTCGCCAGCGTGGAGGCAACGGGCAGAAGAAATTCATACTCGGGGCCCATTCGTGAAGCGGCCTCCAGCAGGACCGGAAGATTGTGCCGCACCTCACGCATGCGGCTGCCGGGCAGCAATGCAACCCATGTTCGCGAAGAATGAAGTTCATGGGCGCGTGCATACTCCGCACGGGAGATTGTTGGCAGCGGCATTTCCGCTAGCGGGTGGCCGACAAATTCCGCATTCACGCCGCGGTTGCGATAGAAACCTTCTTCAAATGGAAAGATGACCAGCATCTTGGAGACAAAACGGCGGACGGTCTCAATGCGACTGCGTTTCCATGCCCACAACTGTGGGCTGACAAAATAAATCACCGGTACGCCCTGCTGATGCAGCTTCTCAGCCAGGCGCAGGTTCACATCGGGGAAGTCAATCAACACGGCAACATCGGGGCGTTCGCGGCGGATGGATTCCACCAGCTTGCGATACTCGCCGTAGATGCGCGGCATGTGGCGGACAACTTCCGTGATGCCCATGACGGCGACATCTTCTGCGCGCACAATGCGCTGTTGCCCTGCAGCTTCCATCTCCGTACCGCCCAGACCGAAGGCCGTAAAGTTGCCGAGAACGGAATGCAGCTGCTTCAGGATTTCAGCGCCGTAATGGTCGCCGCTGGCTTCTCCGGCAGAGAGGAAAATTTTTGGCGGAGTCGGCGTCATATTATTTCTAGGCCATCTTCTGCGATAGTGGGGGTGCGTCGCCGGTAGGATGGATCGCGCTGAGTTCCTGATCACGATATTGCAACCGGTAGAGTTTCCAGTAGAGTCCGCGCTGCGCGAGTAGCTGCTGGTGCGATCCCATCTCGCGCAACTTGCCTTTGTGCATCACCAGAATTAAATCCGCGCGCTGAATGGTGGAGAGGCGATGTGCGATAACGACAGAGGTGCGGCCGACCACCATATTTTCTAATGCCGAGCGAACCCGCAACTCTGTTTCTGTATCCACGCTGGAAGTGGCTTCGTCGAGCAGTAGAATACCGGGGCGATGCGCCAGCGCGCGGGCAAAGCTGATGAGCTGTTTCTGGCCAGTGGAGAAAGTGCTGCCGCGTTCGCGTACGGGTTCTTCAAATCCATTCGGCAACGCGCGAATAAAATCGCCGGCATTCACTTCTTCCGCGGCCAGTTCCACATCTTCATCGCTAATCCAATCGCTGCCCATTCGGATATTGCCGGAGATGGTGCCGGTGAAGAGGAACGGGTCCTGCAGCACCACGCCAAATCGGCGGCGGAGTGTGGTCAGGTCCTGCTGGCGCACGTCAACATTATCGACAAGTATGCTGCCGCGTTGCACATCGTAGAAGCGCATCATCAGGCTGGTCAGTGTAGTTTTTCCGGCACCGGTGTGGCCGACGATGGCTGCGGTTTCTCCTGCGCCGATGGTGAAGGATACGCCGCGCAGGACCCACTCAACTTCCGAAGACATGGCCTCAAGTTCTTCTTCGCTGGCAGTAGCAATTCTCTGCATCTGGGCATCGTCCAGCTTTTGATACGTGAACCAGACGCTGCGAAATTCGATGTCGCCTGAGTTGTCGCCCGCAACGGTCGTAGCTGGAGAAACAATTTCCGTGGGCGTATCCAGCAGCTTGAAGATGCGTTCACTGGCTGCCATGGCGGC
>CAIZGA010000532.1 GCA_903932385.1 uncultured Acidobacteriota bacterium | reverse complement strand
GTCGCGTCAAAGTCGTCTTTGCCGATGCCGCAGCCCAGCGCCGTGATCAGCGCGCGAATTTCTTCATGGCCCAGCATCTTGTCGTAGCGCGCCTTCTCCACGTTCAGGATCTTGCCCCGCAGCGGAAGAATGGCCTGGAAGCGCCGGTCGCGGCCCTGCTTCGCCGTTCCGCCCGCGCTCTCGCCCTCGACCAGATAGAGTTCGCAGCGGTCCGGGTTGCGCTCCGAGCAGTCGGCCAGCTTGCCTGGCAAACCGCCGCCATCGAGCACACCCTTGCGCCGCGTCAGATCGCGCGCCTTGCGTGCTGCTTCGCGCGCCCGTGCCGCCTCAATCGCCTTGTTGATGATCTTCTTCGCCACCGGCGGATTCTGTTCGAGATACGCGCCCAGGCGCTCGTTCACAAACGCCTGCACGGTTCCGGCGATGTCGGAGTTCAGCTTGCCCTTGGTCTGGCCTTCGAACTGCGGCTGCGGCAGCTTCACGCTCACCACCGCCACCAGACCTTCGCGCACGTCATCGCCGGAAAGCGCTTCCTTCACGTCCTTGAACAATCCCAGCGACTGGCCTGCAGAATTAATTGTGCGGGTCAACGCTGTGCGAAAGCCGGAGAGGTGCGTGCCGCCGTCCACCGTGTTGATGTTGTTCGCAAAACTGAAAACCGTTTCTGAATACGCGTCGTTGTACTGCAGCGCAATCTCCATCACCACATTGTTGCGCTCGGCTTCCATGTAGATGGGCTTTTCGTGCAGCGTCTGCTTGCCGCGGTTCAGGTGTTTGATGAACTCCGCTATGCCGCCTGAATATTTAAAGTCTGTCCGCTTCGGCCCGCCGGTTTTTGAATCCGTCACGCGTTCATCCGTCAGCGAAATCTCCAGGCCCTTGTTCAAAAACGCCAGCTCGCGCAACCGCTGCGCCAGCGTGTCGAAATTAAATTCGCTCACAGAGAAGATGCTCTTGTCGGGAAGAAAATGGATCTTGGTTCCGCGCTTCTTGGTCGCGCCCGTCTGCCGCAGCTTCGAAGTCGGTAGACCTTTGGAGTAGCTCTGCTCCCACGTCAGGCTCTGTTCGCCCTCCTGCTTCGGCCGCCAGATCTCCACTTCAAACTCTTCGCTCAGCGCATTCACACAGCTCACGCCCACGCCGTGCAAACCGCCGGATACTTTATAGTTCGACGCATCAAACTTTCCGCCTGCGTGCAACTTGGTCAGCACCACCTGCACCGCCGGCATGCGCTCGCCGTTCGGCGTGTCCATCTCGTCCACCGGAATGCCGCGTCCGTCATCCACCACGGTAATCGAGTTGTCTACGTGGATGGTGACGTCAATCTTCGTCGCGTGGCCCGCCAGCGCTTCATCCACGGAGTTGTCCACCACTTCATACACCAGGTGATGCAGTCCCATATCGCCAGTCGAGCCAATGTACATTGCCGGACGCAGACGAACCGCTTCCAGCCCTTCGAGAATTTTGATGTTGTCGCCGGTATAGGACACTGAAATCTCTTTCGCTAGGTAGTTGTGGGTCGTTCAGTTTGTTTTGTGTCGCCAGATGGTGAAGTTTTGCATCGCTGTTCAGGGCCGGAATCTTACCCGCATCGCCACCGGGCGGAGCGTGTTACCGGAGCGTGTTCCAGCCCCGTACTTCGCCCTGCCAGTGGGGCCTGGCGTACGCTCGTCGTTATCTTTCGAAGTCTTTGAAAAATAAGCAATTGCAGGCAATCTCTCAGGGAGGATTTTACCCGTTGGACTGGCTTGATTGTATCACGCAGACGACTGAAAATTAGTCATCAATTCGGCGGCATCCAGAGCAAAAACAGGCCTAATTCGTGGCTTGTTTCACGCATAGCTCCGCCTGAATTTCACTGCTGTTTTGCATCCTCAAATCCAGCCACGCGCCATCGCAATTCGATCGCAAAACGCGAAAATCCTGCGCTCAAACCGCAGCTCTCTGTGCGTGAGCCTCTACCACTTTTGCGGCATTGACCTCCGCTTTGCCTCCCCGCGCAACCCATTTTTCACAAATGGCATTTGCACAGGCCATTTTTCGCAGGTCAATTTTGCCAACGTGGCCAGGGTAGCCAAAGGGTTTTGGAGGGGGAAAATCTTCTATTTTTCGGGGAAATAACACATTCGATTACTCGAGGTGGTTACCTCGGTAATTTATGATTTGTATATCTCTCTATTATGTTGAAAACACTACACTTACCAATGATTTCACGATACTCTCTACTCACTGGATTAGTCCAGAACTTTTTTTCAGGGGAATATCACAATGAAATACGCCGTCCGTGCTTTCGTCGCAGCTCTCGTCCTCACCGGTGCCATCGCCTCCACTCACGCAGCAACCAGCAAGCCCAGCGTCAAGAGCCTGAACACCATCAGCCTCGCGCCCACGCCCACATGCCCTCCGGGATCCGGCGGTTGCGGCTGGTAATCAGAGATTCTAGCACCAAAGGTATTTCCCTGTGAGTAGAAATTTGCTCGGGGAGCTTACGCGGCCGTCCCACTCTGGCCCTCTGCTCCCCGCGCCTATTCTCCCTCCTCAGGCAAAGACTTAGCGAAGATTGCGTACGTCACTTTAATTTCCTGTTGCGGGAAGTAATCATGCTATGATTACCTTCTGTTGGAACTTGGAGTGGCATATGGACGCGAAGTCGATTGTCGAGTCGTATACCTACATAGAACCCGTTGTTGCTCTCGGCGTGCTCGCGGCTTTGTTCGCGCGCAAGCAGATTCGCAACATTCTCCCGCTCAGCCTTCTGCTAGGCATCGTCATTCTTGATGACATCGCCTATCTCGTGCTCCATGCCATCGGCATGTATGAGCGTTCCATCGGTTACACCAAAGATCTTCCCGCCTACAATATCTACTTTGCGATTCACTGGACCTGCTATGCGCTCAGCGCAGCAGTTACCTATCTGCTGATTCGTCGCCTCTACCAGCTGGCGCTCGAACCGCTCGCCGGCCTGCAGCACTTGGGTATGATTGTTTTCCGCTGGGTTGCCGTCGCATCGGTGCTCATCGCGATTTTTGCTTCCATCACGCCCAAAGTCACACCGGTGGAATTCATCATCAGCGCAGCCACGCAACTGCAGCGTACGCAGAGCATCATGGTGTTGTGCCTGCTGTTCTTCCTCACCTGCACCGCCAAGCCACTGGCCTTCACTTATCGCAGCCGCATCTTCGGCGTAGGCATCGGCCTCGGCATGATCGCCTGCAACGACCTGGTCCAGTCCGCATGGATGGCACAGACCGCAAGCTTCTACACGCTCTACAACATCATCAAGGGTGTGGTTGTTCTCACCTCGATGATGGTCTGGATTGTCTACTACGCCCTGCCTGAAGCCAAGCGTGGCCTGGTCACTCTGCCGGTCAGCTCACCGCTGCTCCGCTGGAACGACATCGGCGTGGCGCTCGGCTATCCGGAGACCCACGTTGTGGTCACCGCAGAAGGCCGTCCGCTCTTTGGCGAATCCGAAATGGAAGCCATGCGCGTTTCGCAAAGCAAGGCCGCCTTCAATACCGGCCACGTAGCCTAACGCTTTCACAAAAACTGGACGCAAAAAAACACCCTGCCAACCGGCAGGGTGTTTTGTCTTGTGCCGCAGCAACCGCGCGAGCGACCACCGCTGCGAATCGGTTTAGAGAACTGGCTCTACTGTGACGAAGCGTCCCGAGCGTCCGCGGTCGATGAACTTCACCACGCCGGAGGTCTTGGCAAAAAGCGTGTCGTCATTGCCACGGCCCACGTTGGCACCGGCCTTCAGCGGTGTTCCACGCTGACGAACAATGATTGCGCCGCCGAGTACGGTCTGGCCGGCGAATACCTTCACGCCCAGCCGCTGTGCATTGGAGTCGCGGCCGTTACTAGAACTTCCGCCGCCTTTTTTATGTGCCATGGTTCCACCTTCTTCAAAAATTTTCTGGTTCTAAATCCCTGCGGCTTACTTCGCGGCCTTGTAGCTCTTGCCGCCCACGCTGATCTCATCAATGCGGACTTCCGTGAAGGCCTGCCGATGTCCCTGCAGCTTCTTGTACTGTTTCTTGCGCTTCAGGTGGAAGACAAGGATCTTGTCTCCGCGGCCATCGCCCAGCACCGTGCCCACCACTTTTGCGCCGGCGGTCTTGGTGATGCCTTCTTC
>CAIZGA010000531.1 GCA_903932385.1 uncultured Acidobacteriota bacterium | reverse complement strand
CCACCGGCAGTTGCGTATATTTCTTATGCTTGGCCACTAACTGCGCCGCATCGCTTTCCAGCGTCTGTTGTGTTCCAGTGATGCCCGTCCGCGAAATTGCATACACAAATCCACGGCTTGCCTGCGCAATCGCCTGCAGCCGCGTCTCCGGACTCGTCGGTGCCGCCAGAAAAACCGGCGCCAGCCCAAACTCATCGGTCGCAGCAATATATTCCGCAGCTTCCTCCACAATCAGGTCGGTCACCAGCACGCCGTCCGCGCCTGCATCCTTCGCACGTTTGCAGAACTCATGCATTCCCATCCGCAGAATCGGATTCAGGTACGAAAAAATCACCAGCCCCGTCTGTGGCCGAGCCGCGCGCAGCTTCCGCGCAATCTCCAACACATCCGTCAGCCGAGTTCCGTGACCATTCGCGCCCGGCTGCAACGCCCGTTCACTCGCCCGCTGAATCACTGGTCCATCGGCCAGCGGATCGCTGAACGGCACGCCCAGCTCAATCACGTCCGCACCCGCGTCAATCGCTGCCAGCGCAATCGCTTCCGTCTCTGCCAGCGAGGGATCGCCCGCCGTCAGATACACCACCAGTCCCGGTTTCTTTTTGAACTCAATCGGCATTACGCACCCTTCAAATCCAGTTCCCGCGCCAGGATGCCCATGTCCTTGTCCCCGCGCCCGGAGAGGTTCACCACAATCACTTCATCCTTACGCATCGTCGGTGCCAGCTTGATGGCCTCGGCCACCGCGTGCGCGCTTTCCAACGCCGGCAAAATGCCTTCGCACCGCGCCAGCCGCACTGTAGCATCCAACGCTTCTTTATCGGTCGCCATCGTGTACGTCGCACGACCCGTGTCATGCAGCATCGCATGCTCCGGACCCACCGACGCATAATCCAATCCCGCTGAAACGGAATGCGTCAGCGAAACCTGCCCGTCCTCATCCTGCAGCACATACGAATATGTTCCCTGCAGCACGCCCGGCACACCGCCGGCGCCGGATAAAAACCGTGCCGCATGTTCGCCGAGTTTCGTTCCGCGTCCGCCGGCTTCCACACCAATCAACTTCACGTCCGTATCCGGCACAAACGCAGAAAAAATTCCAATCGCATTCGATCCGCCGCCCACGCACGCCACCACCGCTTCCGGCAACTTGCCCTCAGCTTCCAGAACCTGTTTCCGCGCTTCAATGCCAATCACGCGATGGAAATCTCGCACCATGCTCGGGTAGGGATGCGGTCCCAACACGCTGCCCAGCAAATAATGCGTCGTGCGAACATTCGTCACCCAGTCGCGCATCGCCTCGCTGATCGCTTCCTTCAACGTCTGTTGTCCCGCCGTCACCGGCACGACCGTCGCGCCGAGTCGGCGCATCCGCGAAACGTTCAACGCCTGCCGTTCCATATCGACCGAGCCCATATAGATCACGCATTCGAGACCGAACATCGCCGCGACCGTCGCCGTCGCGACGCCGTGCTGGCCCGCGCCGGTTTCGGCGATAATGCGTTTCTTGCCCGTGCGTTTCGCGAGCAGGATCTGCCCCATCGAATTGTTGATCTTGTGCGCGCCGGTGTG
>CAIZGA010000530.1 GCA_903932385.1 uncultured Acidobacteriota bacterium | reverse complement strand
TTATATTCCTGTGACCATTTCGTCTATCCCAAAAACAAACTCGGCAACATTATGGACTCGCCGCTGGAGTCCATGGTCACATCGCTGCAGCAGCAGCGCTTTGGCGAAGAAAAAGAAACGCTGCTGCCTAAGTATTGCCGCGAATGCGAAGTTCGCTTCGCCTGCAATGGCGAATGCCCCAAGCATCGCTTCCTCAAAACTCCTGACGGCGAGCCCGGCCTCAACTACCTTTGCGCCGGCTACAAGCATTTCTTCAAACATGTCGACCCGTACATGCGGTTCATGGCTGCGGAACTGGCTGCCATGCGCGCCCCGGCCAACGTCATGCGCATGGTCGCGGCAGAAGACCATCACCGCGCTCTCGCCACTGCCGGTCGCAATGATCCCTGCCCCTGCGGCAGCGGCAAAAAATTCAAACTTTGCTGCGGCAAAAATTCATAGTCGTATCCGCATTTCGCCGCGCTGCTAGGACAATCGCCATACTTCGCACTCCATTCACCACCGCTATAATGTTGGTGTATTGCATACGTGCAGTGTGAGTCATTATTTCGACAGTTTGCATCTAATCTCTGAAGTACCTCTTTCGCGTGCTTGCCAGAGATGCATGCAACTGACACCCGCCTCGCCCCGGCCAGCCGCTGATTCTTGCGGATCTTGCGCTGGATCCGCGAGGCACTTTCACCCATTGCGCCCGTTCTGCGCCTCTGTTGGCTAGATCGGTGTCCGCAGGAGAGACTGAAGTCTATGTGGATTGTCCGCCTAGCGCTGCGACGGCCGTACACCTTTGCCGTCTTTGCCCTGCTGCTGATGATTTTGGGGCCGCTTTCAGTCCTCAACACTCCTACGGACATATTCCCGAACATTGATATTCCCGTCGTCAGCGTGATGTGGAACTACTCCGGCCTTTCTCCGCAGGAGATGGCCAACCGTATCACCACGCCCACTGAGCGTTCGATGACCACCACCGTCAACGACATCGAACACATTGAGTCGCAGACGCTCACCGGCCTGGCCATCATCAAGGTTTATTTCCAGCCGCATGCCAATATCGCAAGCGCGGTCGCCCAGCTCACGGCCATCATGCAGACCGCCCAGCGCTCTCTGCCGCCGGGCACCCAGCCGCCGCTCATTCTGCAGTACAACGCCTCCAGCGTTCCCATCCTGCAACTCGGCCTCTCCGGCGAAGGCCTCACTGAGCAGCAATTGAATGACTACGGCCTCAACGTCATTCGTCTGCAACTCGCCACTGTGGAAGGCGCGGCCATCCCGTATCCCTATGGCGGCAAACAGCGCCAGGTGCAGGTTGACCTGAACACCGAGGCCATGCAGGCCAAGGGCATCACCCCGGCTGATATTGTCAACGCCTTCAATCAGCAGAATGTTATCGTGCCAGGCGGCAGTTCCAAGATTGGCCAGTTTGAATATCAGCTGGAGACCAACAGCGCGCCCAACACTATCGCAGCGCTGAATGACCTGCCCGTAAAGACTGTCAATGGCGCCACCATCTATGTGCATGACGTGGCCCATGCTCGCGATGGTTTCCCCCCGCAGACCAACATCGTCCGCGTCGACGGCCAGCGTGCCGCTCTCGTCTCCATCCTCAAGACCGGCAATTCCTCTACGCTCGACATCATCAAGAGCATTTATGAAAAGCTGCCGTTGATTGCATCGCAGCTGCCGTCACAGTTGAAGATGACGCCGCTCTCCGATCAATCCATCTTCGTTCGTGGCGCCATTAATGGCGTGGTTCGCGAAGCCATCATTGCCGCCTGCCTCACGGCAATCATGATTCTCATCTTCCTCGGCAGTTGGCGCAGCACACTCATCATCGCCGTCTCCATCCCGCTTTCTATTCTCTGTTCGTTGATTGTCCTCAGCATGCTCGGCGAGACCATCAACATCATGACCCTCGGCGGCCTTGCCCTCGCCGTCGGCATCCTGGTGGATGATGCCACTGTTGAAATTGAAAACATCAATCGCAATCTGGAAGAAGGCAAGGAGATTGAGCAGGCCATTCTCGACGGCGCAGCGCAAATCGCCATTCCCGCTTTCGTTTCCACCATCTCCATCTGTATCGTGTTTGTGCCGATGTTCTTCCTCACCGGCGTCGCGCGTTACCTCTTCGTTCCCCTCGGCGAGGCCGTCGTCTTCGCCATGCTCGCTTCCTACCTGCTCTCGCGTACCGTTGTGCCCACCATGGCCAAGTACCTGCTGCAGGAGCATGACGAAGCCTCCGTCCTCCAGCGTCAGCAGAGCAGAAATATTTTTGTCCGCTTCCAGCGCGGCTTTGAGCATCGCTTCGAACAGCTTCGCAGTGCCTATCACGGCGTTTTGGATCTTTGCCTGCGCAACGCCATGCCATTCATGGTCCTCTTCCTCGTCTTCTGTGTCGGTTCGTTTGCGTTGCTCTACGGCTGGCTCGGGCAGGACTTTTTCCCCTCGGTCGATAGCGGCCAGTTCAAGATTCACGTCCGCGCCCGCACCGGAACCCGCATTGAAGAGACCGCGCTCATCTGCGACCGCGTTGACCAGGCCATCCGCCGCGTCATTCCCAAGGATGAGCTCGTCACCGTGCTCGACAACATCGGCGTGCCTTACAGCACCATCAATCTTTCCTATAGCAACTCCGGCATCATCGGTCCGGAAGACGCCGACATCCTGGTGTCGCTCACCGAGAAGCACCACCCTACCGACGAGTATGTGCAGCAGCTTCGCAAGAACCTGCGCGAAGAATTTCCCGGCGTCACCTTCTACACCCTGCCGGTCGATATCGTTACGCAGATTCTCAACTTCGGCCTGCCCGCACCGCTCGACATTCAAATCATCGGCAACAGAGTTGAGGAAGACCGCTCTCTGGCCGAACATATGCTGAATGACATTAGCCACGTTCCCGGCGCCACCGACCTGCGCATCCAGCAGCCCTTTAACGATCCCCGCTTCACCATCAACGTGGACCGCACCAAGGCGCAGGAACTTGGCATGCAGCAGACCGACGTGGCACAGAGCATGCTGGTCGCCACCAGCGGCAGCTTCCAGACCCAGCCGAATTACTGGCTCAATCCAGTCAACGGCGTCAGCTACTCCGTGGTGATGCAGTCGCCGCAGTACCAGCTCAATTCGCTCTCTGACCTGCGTAACATTCCCATCAGCTCCTCGAAGATTCCCTTCGGCACCTCCGTCTATCAGGCCGGCGGTACGCCCATCCAGACCCTCGGCAATGTCTCCACCTTTACGCCGGGTGAAGAGCCGGGAACCGTCAGCCACTACGACGTGCAGCCGGTGATTGATATTTTCGGCAACGTCGTCAACTCCGACCTCGCCAGTGTCGATGCGCCCATTGAAAAAATTGTTGATCGCTATCGCAAGCAATTGCCCCGCGGTTCGCAAATCATCGTTCGCGGCCAGGTGGAGACCATGCGTTCCTCCTTCCGCGGTCTGGTCGGCGGCCTCATCTTTTCCATCGTGCTCGTCTATTTATTGATTGTGATTAACTTCCAGTCGTGGCTGGATCCGTTCATCATCATCTCGGCGCTGCCCTCCGCGCTCTCCGGCATTGTCTGGATGCTCTTCCTTACCCACACGCGCATCAGCGTGCCCGCACTCACCGGATCCATCATGTGCATGGGCGTGGCCACCGCCAACTCGATTCTCGTCGTCACCTTTGCCCGCGACCAACTCGCCATCAATGACGGCGATGCCTTCCGCGCCGCTCTGGACGCAGGTTTCACGCGCTTCCGCCCCGTTCTCATGACCGCTCTCGCCATGATGATTGGCATGGTGCCCATGGCGCTCGGTCTCGGCGATGGCGGCGAACAGAATGCACCGCTCGGACGTGCTGTCATCGGCGGCCTGTTGTTCGCCACTGTTTCAACGCTCTTCTTTGTGCCAACATTCTTCAGCATCCTGCACGGACGGCTTGAACGTCGCCGCCGCGAACGTGAAGTCATCTCACACATAGATCCAATTGATTGATCTGGAAAGAGAATCAACCATGGACCAGACACCGCAGCACGCAGCACACAATCCGAACGGGGATCAGACGCCGCCACAGCTTTCGCGCAGCAAGGTCACAACCGTGCTCGTGGTTTTCCTCATTGTGGCCGCAGTGCTGGCGGCCTCCGGCATTCTCTTTCGCATGCACGCCCGCACCGAACTGAATGACCAGACCCAGGCGCTCGCCGAACCCACCGTGCTGGTGGCGGTTCCAGTAACAGGCCAGCCCGCGCAGGAACTGGTTCTCCCCGGCAACGTGCAGGCGTATGTTGATTCGCCGGTCTATGCCCGCACCAGCGGCTATCTGCGCAAGTGGTATTTTGATATCGGCTCCAACGTCCACAAGGGCGACCTGCTCGCCGAGATTGAAAGCCCTGAAGTCGATAAGCAGTTGATTCAGGCACGCGCCGACCTCGCCACTGCTGAAGCCACCTCCGCCAATGCGCAGACCACCGCCACGCGCTATCAGGGTCTGCTGCAATCCAACGGCGTCTCCAAGCAGGACACCGACAACTTTACCGCTGTCGCTGCCGCTGATATCGCCGCAGTCAAATCCGCGCAAGCCAATGTGCAGCGCCTTGAAGCATTGGTCAGCTTTGAAAAAGTTTTCGCGCCTTTTGACGGCGTCGTCACCGCTCGCAATGTCGATACCGGAACGTTGATCGACGCCGGTGCCAACAAAGAACTTTTTCATCTCGCCGCCATCCGCACCTTGCGCGTGTTTGTGAACGTGCCGCAGCTTTACTCCCGCGATGCAACGCACGGGGCCACCGCGCAGCTCACCTTTGACCAGTTCCCCGGCCGCAAATTCCCCGGCCGTCTCGCTCGCACTTCAAGCCAGATTGACCCCGTCTCCCGCACCTTGCTGGTGGAAGTCGACGTGGACAACAGCAAAGGCGAACTGCTCCCCGGCGGTTACACACAGGTGCATCTCAAGCTCGATCAATCCACGCAGCCGCCCAGTCTTATGGTCCCCGCCGCTGCACTCATCTTCCGCAAAGAAGGTCTCCGCATCGGCATCGTTACAGACGGTAGCATCGCTCATCTTGTCCCCATCACTATCGGAGAAGATGATGGTCAGGTGGTTCAGGTGCTCGGCGGTATCGACGCAAATGCACGCGTCATCATCAACCCGCCAGACTCTCTGATTGACGGCGAAAAGGTGGAAGTTGTGCAGCCGCAATCTCCCGCGCAGACAGGAGCAGGTTTCTAATGGGCAAGGCCGCGCAGCAGTTACGCAGACAGATGCATCGCAACACAGGCGCACCCGCGTTTCTGCTCGCTGCCGTATGCCTTACCGTCTCCGGCTGCATGGTTGGCCCCAACTATCATCGTCCCACCGCGCCTGCGCCGCCGGAATTTAAAGAATCCGTACCGCCACCGAATCCGCCTAATGGCACTTGGTCCACTGCGCAGCCTGCGGACCAAACCATTCGCGGCGACTGGTGGAAGATTTACAACGACGATCAGTTGAATGCGCTCGAAGATAAAGTCGCCGTTAACAATCAAACCCTGCGCGTCGCGTATGAAAATTATTTGCAGGCCCGTTCGCAGGTTGCCACCGCACGTGCCAGTTATTACCCCACGCTCACCGCTGGCCCCAGCGCACAGCGTGAAAAATTTTCTCAGAATCAACCTCTGGCGGGTCCCGGCGATGCTTTCGACTACGACAACCTCACCGTCTCCGGTCAGGTTTTGTGGGAGCCGGATTTCTGGGGACAGATTCGCCGCACAGTTGAAGCCGCCCGCGCCTCCGCTCAGGCCAGCGCCGCCGACCTTGCCAACGCCGAACTTAGCGTGCGTGCCGAACTCGCGCTCGATTATTTCCAGATGCGCGGCCTTGACAGCCAACAACAACTACTCGACGGCACCGTGAAAAGTTACGAGGACTATTACAAACTCACCGTCACTCGATTCAACGGCGGCGTTGCCACAGATTCTGACGTCGCGCTCGCGCAGACCCAGCTTGAATCCACCCGCGCCCAGGCCATCGATATCGGCGTTGCTCGCGCGCAGTATGAACACGCCATCGCCACGCTCATTGGTCAGCCAGCCTCCACCTTCTCGCTCGCGCCCGCACCGCTGGCCCTCGCGCTGCCCTCGGTCCCAACCGGCGTGCCCTCGCAACTGCTCGAACGCCGTCCAGACATCTCCGCCGCCGAACGTCGCGTGCAGGCCGCCAATGCGCAAATCGGTATCGCGCAGTCGGCCTACTACCCCAACATCACCATCGGCGGCACCGGCGGATTTCAAAGCACCTCCGTCGGCAGCTGGATCTCCGGCCCCAGCGCTCTCTGGTCGCTCGGCGGCACAGCCGTTGAAACTCTCTTCGACGCCGGCCGTCGCCACTCGCTCACTGACCAGGCGCGCGATGCCTATGAAGCCTCCGCAGCCAACTATCGCCAAAGCGTGTTGAACGGGTTTCAAGAAGTGGAAGACAATCTCGCCGCTCTGCGTGTTCTCAATCGCGAAGCCACTACGCAGCAGGCCGCCGTTCGTGCAGCCGACCGTTCGCTTCACGTCTCCACCGAGCGTTATCGCGGAGGAGTCACCACATATCTTGAAGTCCTCACCGCGCAGACCGCGCAGCTCACCAACCAGCGCACAGCAGTCGATATCACCACCCGCCAGTTCGCGGCCAGTGTCCTTCTGGTCAAGGCGCTCGGCGGCGGCTGGAATGTTTCGCAACTCCCCAAATAGCTAAGTAGCTTAAATAAGTTTCTTCTGCATACTTTTCAGCCCCAAACCCAGTGCAAATTGAGTTCTGCACCGTCGCACCTGTGACCGCGCTCACATACAACTCTGCGTGCGGCTTTATATCAATGTGGGTGTCGCAACGCACAGGGCAGACAAGTGCTGCTGCAACGTTCGCATACAGGCATTGGTGGAAGGGAAATCGCTGCATGAGCGCCTTCAAGAATTCCGGTCATTTATTCCGCTTCGCACTTTTATTTGTCATCGCATTTCTGGCATTTTTAGTGCTTCGCAATTTCGTCGTTCCCAAAAGCTTCGGCAAGTTCGGCCACTATCGCGCCGATGCCATCGGTGATATGGCGGCCAAGCCGTTGCATTACGCCGGGCACGAGGCCTGCGAAGCCTGCCACTCCGATGTCGCCGACATGAAAAAAGCCGGCAGTCACGCGCATGTGAATTGCGAAGCCTGCCACGGCCCTCTCGCCAATCATGCCGCAGACCCCAGCATCACCCCAGTCCTGCCAGACACCGCCGTGCTCTGCGTTCGTTGCCACGCGGCCAGTGCTGCCAAGCCCAAGAATTTCCCGCAGGTCTCTGCCGAGGACCACTCCAACGGCCTGCCCTGCCAGACCTGCCACAAACCCCACAGTCCGGCCATCACAGCTGGAGGAGCAAAATGAACCTCAACCGCCGCCATTTCCTCATCATGCTGCCGGCTGCCGCCATCGCGTGGGAGCACGTCCTCGCCGGCACTCCTGAAAATTCCCCCAACTACAACACCGCCGACCACTGGTGGGGTATGTTGATCGACATTCCCAAGTGCATCGGTTGCGGCAACTGCGTCCGCGCCTGCGCTGCAGAAAATGATGTTCCCGACGGCCACTTCCGCACTTGGGTGGAGCGCTACCACGTCACTGACTACGACATGGTCAACCCGCAGGTTATCTCGCCCGACGGCGGCAAAGAAGGTTTCCCGGTCGCGGAAGAAGACGCCGGAAAATATTTCTTCGTTCCCAAACTTTGCAACCACTGTGCCGATTCGCCCTGCACGCAAGTCTGCCCCGTCGGCGCCACCTTCGTATCTCCAGACGGCGTCGTTCTCATTGACCAGACATACTGCCTCGGCTGCGCCTACTGCGTTCAGGCCTGCCCCTACGGTTGCCGATACATCCATCCGGAAAAGAAGGTCGTAGATAAGTGCACTCTTTGCTACCACCGCATTACCAAGGGACTCACCACCGCCTGCTGCGAAAATTGCCCCACCGGTGCGCGTCAACTGGCCGACTTGAAAAATCCGAATGATCCGATTCACGAATTCCTGAAGACCCACCACGTGCAGGTGCTCAAGCCGCAGATGGCAACCGGCGCCAAGGTCTTCTACAACGAACTGGACGGTTCCGTGCGCTAAGTTTGGCGCTCGGTCTGCAATTCCAATACCGGGGAGCATTATGAACGGCGTTGAAGGTTTCATGTATCCGAACGAGATTAACCTCCAGTGGAGTGTTCTCATCGTTCTCTATCCGTACATCACCGGTCTGGTTGCCGGTGCATTCATCCTCGCCTCGCTGGTGCGCGTCTTCCGCGTGCA
>CAIZGA010000529.1 GCA_903932385.1 uncultured Acidobacteriota bacterium | reverse complement strand
GGAAATCGGCGTGCCTGCCGAGCGGGTGATCCGCATCGGTGACAACAAGGGCGCGCACTACGCTTCGGATAATTTTTGGATGATGGGCGACACCGGGCCGTGCGGCCCCTGCACGGAAATTTTCTACGACCACGGCGAGCATATTCCCGGCGGCCCGCCCGGCAGTCCGGGGGAAGACGGCGACCGCTTCATCGAAATCTGGAATAACGTGTTTATGCAGTTCAACCGCGACGAGGCAGGCGTGATGCACCAGCTACCCAAGCCTTCGGTGGATACCGGTATGGGCCTGGAGCGCATCGCGGCGGTATTGCAGCATGTACATTCGAATTATGAAATCGACTTGTTCCAAACTCTGATCAACGCGGCGGCACGTGAAACCTCTGGTGCCGATCTGGATAGCCCGTCGCTTAAGGTGCTGGCCGACCATATCCGCGCCTGCTCCTTCCTCATCGCCGACGGCGTGATTCCCGGCAACGAAGGACGCGGTTACGTATTGCGCCGCATTATTCGCCGAGCCATCCGCCATGGCTACAAATTGGGTGCGCGCACGGCATTTTTCCACAAGATGGTGCCGGATCTGGTCGGCGAAATGGGTGTGGCTTTTCCCGACCTGGCGGCAGCTCAAGTGCGCGTGACAGAAATCCTCCGCCAGGAAGAGGAACGTTTTTTTACCACCATCGAACATGGCATGGCGATTCTTGAAGCCGATCTGTCAGAGATGACGAAGCAGGGAATTTCGATATTCAACGGCGAGACAGCATTCAAACTGCATGATACTTTTGGTTTTCCGCTCGATCTGACCCAGGACGTCTGCCGCGAACATGGCGTCAGTGTGGATGCCGCAGCTTTCGACAAGGCGATGGCGCGGCAGAAGGATCAGGCGCGTGCCGCCGGCAAGTTCAAGATGGCAGCCAACCTTGATTACGCCGGTCCGACTACCGCCTTTCATGGCTATGAGCTGCTGGAAAATAAGGGCAATGTGCTGGCTCTATACAAGGACGGCGTGTCGGTCAACGAATTGAGCGAGGGCGAGATGGGCGTGGCGGTGCTGGATGACACCCCTTTCTATGCCGAGTCCGGCGGGCAGGTCGGAGACCGAGGTGTATTGCACAGCGTGCATGGCATTTTCGCGGTGGAAGATACGCAGAAGATACAGGCCAGCGTTTTCGGCCATCACGGCGTGGTGAAGACCGGCAAGCTGAGCGTGGGCAACGGGGTCTCGGCTCGCGTGGATATGCAGGCGCGCGCACGTACCGAACGCAATCACTCCGTCACCCACCTGATGCACAAAGCGTTGCGCGAAGTACTGGGCGGCCATGTGCAACAAAAAGGTTCGCAGGTTGATCCTGAAAAAACACGCTTCGACTTTGTTCACACCCAGCCGATGACCGATGCGGAGATACGCAAAGTGGAAAGCATCGTCAATGCGGAAATTCTCGCCAATGCCGCGTGTCAGGCACGGGTAATGTCCATCGAGGCAGCACAAAAAACCGGTGCCATGATGCTGTTCGGTGAAAAGTACGGCGACGAAGTGCGTGTGCAGGATATTGGTTCGTCACGCGAGTTGTGTGGCGGAACCCATGTAAAAAGGACGGGCGATATCGG
>CAIZGA010000528.1 GCA_903932385.1 uncultured Acidobacteriota bacterium | reverse complement strand
AGTTGATATCCACCAGGCTGGTAGTTGTGGCCGTGGCAGCAGGCTTGCTGGTCTGGGAATGCAGGACGGGGACTGCAGGAATCAGCAGTGACGCCAGAAGAAGGAAACCAGGCAGAACACGAGAGAAAAATTTCGACATGTTTGACACTCCGTGAAATAAGGAAATTTGAAGCTCAGCAAGCGTAAACCTGCGGCGGTGGGGAGTAAAGCGCTGCAGGATTAATTTCTGTGGAGACCTATATGTGGATAAAGCCGCAAGCCGTTGCAGATTTGGTGCGCTTAAGAGCGATATTGCGTTTATTATGATGGGAATACGTTTGGGCTGGTAGAGACGGACGCGGGTAAACAGATTCTGGATGGAAGACACGATCGCAGATCAGGCAACAGACCGGGCAGCAGAGAGCCGTGAAGGCGGGTTGCAGCAGACGCCGCGGCACAGGTGGGCATGGCTGGCCGGGTTCCAACGGCAGGCGGTGACACTTGCAGCCGCCGTGGTGACGGCGTGTCTGTTGGCCGGATGCCAGAACGTGACCGGCAGCACGGAGTTTTCGCAGATCCGCATCATTGCGGTTTCGCCGAATGCGCCGGGCCTGGACATTTACGAAGACAATTCCGTGATTGCCTACAACCTGGGATTTGGCACGGTCACATCGTATGTGCCGATTACTCCCGGCTCCCATGCCATCACCGCAGAGACGGCCAGCACGACGCAGAAGCTGGTGACGGCCTCTGGAAATTTTGGATACAACAAGCAGTACACCGTGCTGATATCGAATGTGCTGGCGCAGATTACCTCGCAGATTCTGACCGATCAGAGTTCCGCGGCGCCGACCGGCGAGATTGCACTGCGCTTCATTGATGAAGCGACGCAAATCGGCGGCGTGGATGTGTACCTGATTCCGACCGGGGCAACGCTGGCGAAAACAAATCCGCAGCTGACCAACCTGCAGTTCCCAACGGTTGGCGGCTACATCAATATCCCTTCCGGCAGCTACAACATCACGCTGTGCGCCACGGGAACGACAACGGTGCTCTACACCGGCGCGACGTACACGTACGCAGCTGGTGCAGCGCGTACGCTGGTGCTGATTGACCAGCAGATTCTTTCCACACCGTCAGTGAACGTGTTGACGGCGGACGATTACGACTCGCCCTCCAGCTTCTAATTCCTGAAAATTTTTGGATGAACTCACACGCGGTTGCGTGGAGTTGTGCACGGGTATTAGACGCATGGCACGGCGAAAAAGATTCAGCCTGCGGCTGTATTCTCATACACATTTTATGCGCGTAAACATTGGTCAGAAGTGAATCCAATGGCGCGCTGGTGCGTCTATATATACAGGACACAAAAAGTGTAAGTGCAGCACACAAAGTCTGCACGAGGAGAACAACAATGAAGGCAGCAAAAATTGCATTGGCAACACTGATTACTTCACTGGCGATTTCGCCGCTGATGGCACAGGCGCAGCCTGTCCAACGGAAACACACCGCCGCCATGCCGGGCGTACAGCTGAAGCAGGTCCTGCAGGCGATGCAGCACATGGGTCCGCAGTTGGATGTGCAGCCGGCAACTCCGGAACCGAATGCGATCCAGATGGTGGGCAGCAACTATGCAAACGCTGGCGTGCTGTTCGCAGCGTTGCCGGTTTCAAAAAAGCATGTACAGCAGGCGCATGTGGTACCTGTGGTTGCACAGGTGCACGCGACCCTGACGAACGCAAGCTACTAACGAAACTCTGACAAGCAAAACTGCAAGGCAACGGTTGCGTTGCCTCCGGAATTCTGCGGCTGTAAACAACGCGTGATGAATAGTTGCGCGCGGGTGAAGAAATAAATCCGCCAAAAGAATTCAGAAGCAACGCAACATGATGCAAGTGTGCGTGTCTACTCCGATGTGTGCGGCAAGCTGGCCAGCGAATCCGCCGAGAGAAACACAAAGGAGCAAGACAATGAAACTCACTCGGATTGCAGTAACGGCGGCAATGATGTTGACGATGAGCGCGGCAGCAGTGGTTGCACAAACTGCCACAACCCCGGTCACCACGCCCGAAAGGCCAGCGGTGACGGGCAAAAGCATCCAGCAGCGCAAGGTGAACCAGCAGGACCGCATTGCGCAGGGCGTGAAGAGCGGCAGGCTGAATGCCGGTGAAACTGCGCGGCTGGAAAGACAGGAAAGCGGCATCAACAAAGAAGAGCGCGGCATGCGTGCCCAGGACAACGGTAAGCTGACGCGCCAGGACAAGTCGACGATCAACCATCAGCAGAATGTTGAGTCCAGACGGATTCATCGCGACAAGAACAGCATTGCGGCAAAATAAACGCAGCGCTGCGGTTACCAAAGCAAAACGCCTCTCACAATTGAGAGGCGTTTTGTTTTGCCCAAATTATTTTGGAAGCACTACTGCGAGAAAAAATCCGTCATGGCCTTTGCTGCCGACCGTTTGCAAAGCAGTGGCGCAGAGGCGTGGATTCGCGCCGGCATCAGAAAACATCTGTCGCGTGGCGGTGACGGCGGTGTCGTCGCTGTTGTGGTCTGCCAGATGGCCTTCGCGGACGACGTTGTCGCAAATGATGAGCGTGCCGGGCCGCGAGAGTTGAATCGCCCAGTCAAGATACGCGGCGTTGTTCTGCTTGTCGGCGTCGATAAAAATCATGTCGAAGGGCGCGGCAGAAGTTTCCGCAAGATGCGCGAGTGAATCCAGCGCGGGACCGATGCGAATCTCCACCAGATGCGAGAGCCCGGCACGGGTGAGATTGGAGAGCGCAACGGCAGCGTGTTTCGCTTCAAACTCCAATGTAATGAGTTGCCCGTCTGCCGGTAACGCGCGCGCCATCCAAATGCTGGAGTAGCCGCCCAGAGTTCCAATCTCCAGAATGCGATGCGCACCCATCACGCGCGCCAGCAGGTGCAGGAATTTTCCCTGGTTGGGCGCGACGTCAATGCTGGGCAGTCCAGCTGCGGTGTTTGCGGCGATGGCGGCAGTGAGAGCCGCGTCATTGTGCGGCAGCGTGCCGGTGATGTAGTCGTCAACTTTCGTCCATAGGGTTTGCTGAGGATTGTCAGGCATGAGTGGTGACTCCGTGGGCAATTGCTATCACTGTAGCGCAGCCAACCGACTTGGCTCAAAGGCGGCCATCCGGTATCCTTATTAAGAACGTAGACAGGTATCCGCAACACAGCCAGAAGGCATTCGTAGCCAAGCCCACCCTCGCTGTCATCCTGCCAAGCCAAAGTTTTCGGAGGAAGAAGCATTGTCTCAGCGTGACCGTTTTCTCTTTACCTCGGAGAGTGTGACCGAGGGGCATCCCGATAAAATTGCCGACCAGATATCCGATGCCGTTCTGGATGCCTGTCTGGCCGTTGACCCCAAGAGCCGCGTGGCCTGTGAAACATTGACGGCAACCGGTCTGGTTGTGGTGGCCGGCGAAATCACCACCAAGGCGTATGTGGATGTGCAGTCGCTGGTGCGCGGCGTGGTCGACTCCATCGGCTACAACGACGCAGACTTCGGCTTCGACTCCAACACCTGCGCAGTCATTTCGACCATCAACCGCCAGTCCGGCGATATCGCCATGGGCGTGGACACCGGCGGCGCCGGCGACCAGGGCATGATGTTCGGCTATGCCTGCAATGAAACGCCGGAACTGATGCCGCTGCCGATTTCGCTCGCACACAAGCTGGCGAAGAAGCTCTCTGAAGTTCGCAAGAGCGGCTTGATGAAGTATCTGCGTCCCGACGGCAAAAGCCAGGTGACGGTGGAGTACGGCCCCAACCACAAGCCCAAGCGCGTGGATGCGGTGGTCATCTCGACCCAGCACGCAGAGAACGTCAGCAACAAAAAGCTGCGCGCAGAAATTTTGAAGTATGTGATTCAGGCCGTGATTCCGGCGAAGCTGCTGGACAAGGACACCAAGATTCACATCAACCCGACGGGCCGCTTTGTTATCGGCGGACCGATGGGCGACACCGGTCTGTCGGGCCGCAACATTATTGTGGATACGTACGGCGGCATGGGCCGTCACGGCGGCGGCGCCTTCTCGGGCAAGGACCCGACAAAGGTGGACCGTTCGGCCGCCTACATGGCGCGCTACGTGGCCAAAAACATTGTGGCCGCCGGTCTGGCTGACCGCTGCGAAGTGCAGCTGGCCTACGCCATCGGCGTGGCCGAGCCGGTCAGTGTGCTGGTGGATACTTTCGGCACGGGCAAGGTGGAAGAGAAGACGCTGGAAGACCTGGTCCGCAAGAACTTCAAGCTGACGCCGAAGGGCATTATCGACAGCCTGGATTTGCGCCGCCCGATTTACCGCGCCACCGCCGCGTACGGCCACTTCGGCCGCCTCGATGGCGAGTTCACCTGGGAGACGACGAACAAGGCCGCAACACTGCGTCGTCAGGCAGGGCTGAAGAAGTAAATCGTTCGCAACAAAATAAAGGGGCAGGCCATATCGGCTTGCCCTTTTTCTTTTGGCGGTGAAAAACGGAGTGTGGCGCGGGCGGCGTGCGGTGGATGATACTGGCTATGCAAACTCAGCTGGCACTACCGACGATGATGGCGACAACCACTAAATCCGCAGCGACGCTGCAAAGCGAATTGCGCTGGCAAGCGGTGCTGCAGCGCGATGCCGCGGCCGATGGGCGCTTTGTCTACGCGGTGCGGACGACCGGCATCTACTGCCGCGTGACCTGTGCCAGCCGCCGGCCTCGCCAGGAAAATGTGGAATTTTTTTCGACCACTGATGCCGCGCGGCGTGCCGGGTATCGCGCGTGCGAAAGATGCCGACCGGATGCTCCGGCGGCGGATGCGGAAGTGGTGGCGCGTGCCTGCCGGTTGCTGCACGAAGATGCCGAATGCAGTGCGGCAGATGTGGCGAAGCAAGTGGGGATATCGCAGGCACGGCTGACGCGGGCCTTCAAAAATGTGCTGGGCGTGAGTGTGAAGCAGTACGCCATGGCGCAGCGGCTACAGCGATTTCGCGGCGGGCTGCAAACGCCGAAAAGCAAAATAACCGATGCGATGTATGCGGCGGGATTCAGTTCATCGAGCCGGCTGTATGAAAGTGCGCCGAGCAAGCTGGGCATGACGCCGACAAAGTACAAACGCGGCGGCGTGGGCGAGTTGATTCGTTACACCACCGCCGATTCGTCGCTGGGCAGGATGTTGGTGGCAGCGACGACGAAGGGCATCTGCGCGATTGCCTTTGGCGACAGCGAAGGCGCACTGGTGCGCGATCTGCAGCAGCGATTCGCCAAGGCGGAGATTGCCCGCGATGAAAGCTCGCTGGCAGAGGCGGTGCGTGCGGTGACGGAAAAATTGCGCGAACCGGCACGGGCCTTTGCGCTGCCGCTCGACCTGCGTGCGACGGCCTTCCAGCAGCGGGTGTGGAATGCGTTGAAAAAAATTCCCGTCGGCGAAACGCGGAGTTACGCAGCGGTGGCGAAGTCGCTGGGCCAGCCGACGGCCGCGCGTGCCGTGGCTCGCGCCTGCGCCGGTAATCCGGTTGCGGTGGTGGTGCCGTGCCACCGCGTGGTGGCGGGCGATGGCTCGCTGGCCGGTTACCGCTGGGGCGTGGCGAGGAAGAAGAAATTGCTGGCGCAGGAAGCCGACGCTTCTTGCCGCATTGCAAAGTAAGTTTTTTCCGCAACGCACCGTTCAACTGCAATTTGCTGCCAATCAATGTGTATTGTTTCCATTGGATGAAAACGCGTGAAAATGCGGCTGGAAGGCGCGGGTTGCGATGCTATCCTTAACAGGTAGAAGAAGACTGAATACCACGCAGCATCCTCATCACTAGAAAAATCTGAAGGAGCAAAACACATGGCAACTGCCACACTGGAACAGGCTGGACTCGCGTACAAGGTTGCAGATATTTCGCTGGCGGAGTGGGGACGCAAAGAGATCACGATTGCCGAAGCGGAGATGCCGGGCTTGATGGCCATCCGCAATAAATATGCCGCGGAAAAGCCGCTGGCCGGCGTGCGCATCACCGGATCGCTGCACATGACGATCCAGACCGCGGTGCTGATTGAGACGCTGACGGCTCTCGGCGCTGAAGTGCGCTGGGCAAGCTGCAATATTTTTTCCACGCAGGACCACGCAGCGGCGGGCATTGCCGCGACCGGCGTGCCGGTGTTCGCCTGGAAGGGCGAGTCGCTGGAGGAGTACTGGTGGTGCACGTATCAGGCGCTCTGCCACAAGGGTGGTCTGGGTCCGCAGCTGGT
>CAIZGA010000527.1 GCA_903932385.1 uncultured Acidobacteriota bacterium | reverse complement strand
GGCTTCACTTCAATCTCCGCCTGCTTGGCGCTGCGCTGTTCACGCGCGGAAACATGCAGTATGCCGTTGGCATCAATCAAAAACTTCACTTCGATGCGCGGTATGCCGGCCGTCATCGGCGGTATGCCTTTCAAATCAAAACGCGCCAGACTGCGGCAATCCTTGGCCAGCTCGCGTTCGCCCTGCACCACATGGATGGCGACGTTGGTCTGACCGTCTACACCGGTGGTGAAGTGTTCCGTGGCCGAAGCAGGAATCGTTGAGTTACGCCCGATGATTTGCGCGACCACGCCACCCAGCGCTTCAATGCCCAGCGAGAGGGGAGTCACGTCCAGCAGCAGCATGTCTTCCGTAGCTTTGGAGCCGCCGGCAAGAATGCGCGCCTGCACCGCTGCACCCAATGCAACCACTTCATCAGGATTTAAATCTGTGTGCGGTTTCTTGCCGCGTGCCGCCAGCTCAAACATTTCATCCACCAGCTTGCGCACCAGCGGTATGCGAGTGGAGCCGCCCACCAGCACGACTTCATCCACTTGCGCTGCTGCCAGACCGGCGTCTTTCATCACCTGCTTGCACGGAACCAAAGTGCGTTCAATGACGGAAGCAGCAAGTTGCTCAAACTGTTCGCGAGTGATTTCGCGTAGATAGTGTTTGCCGCCAAATTCCGCCGGCAACGTTACATCAACCGCCACGCTGCTCTGCGATGACAGCGCAATCTTTGCTTCAATCACAGCCTTGCGAATCGCCTGAATGGCCTCGCCGCTTGTAGCCACATCCAAACCCATGTCGCCGCGAATATCTTCCACCGCAACGGCAATCAAAAGGTTGTCAATGTCGTCACCGCCAAGGTGTGTATCGCCGTTGGTGGAGATGACTTCGAAAATTCCTTCATGCAGTTTGAGGATGGAAATATCAAACGTACCGCCGCCAAAATCGTATACAGCAATGACGCCGTCTTTGCTGCGGTCCAGACCATACGCCAGTGCCGCTGCTGTCGGCTCATTCACCAGACGCAGCACTTCCAGACCGGCAATGCGTGCGGCATCGCGTGTGGCCTGCCGCTGCGCATCATTGAAGTAGGCAGGTACAGTGATGACCGCCTTGGTCACCTTGCTGCCCGGACCAAAATAACGCTCGGCATTGTGCTTCAGTTGTTGCAGGATGTAAGCGGAAATTTCCGGCGGAGTCAGTTCACGACCGCCAATCGTCAGGCGCAACACTTCGCCCGGCTTCTGGTCAGGCGATAGATGAAAAGGGAAGAGTTTCAGCTCGTCCTGAACATCGTCAATGCCACGACCCATCAGTCGCTTGGCGGAGTAGACGGCGCGGTCCGGCGAGGCAATCAGCGTGCCGCGCGCGGCGTTGCCAATCGTAACTCCGTCATCGCCCACGGCAACCACCGATGGCACCAAGCGGTCGCCATCTTCGCCGGGAATCACCACGGGCGTATCGCCTTCCATGTACGCCACCAGAGAGTTGGTGGTGCCAAGGTCTATGCCGACAATTCTTTCTTCTGTGTTTTGCTCAGCCATTCGATGTCCAAATAATTTCTGCGCTAAGATCCCAGCGCTTCATTCACGTCGCGAACCAGGTTGCGAATGTAGTTGCGGCGGTCAATCAGTGAAACCATGTTGGTCATGGCGGATTTGCGTGTGGCCTCATCGCCCTGGTCCCAAACACCCCACTGGGTTTTCAGTTGCTCGTCTACATCGGCCATCAGGCCGTCAAATTTTATTTTTGCAGTCTGCAGGTCGGCTTCAAGCGCAGCATCGGTCTCGCCCAACTTGCGGGCCGCGCGCATCTCTTCCAACTGCATGTTCAAATCAAATACTTCTTCCAGCAGGTCGGCCGGCACGCGCGAAGGATCCACACGGTTCTTGCCGCTGTGTTCTTCGCCAATCTGCGCACCTTCCAGCATCAGCAGATATTCCGTGCGGCGGATGGGGTCCTTCAGGGTGCGATAGGCATCATTCACCATCGCCGTATCGGCCAGGCTCCATGCCTGTTCCGTTTCGGTGGCGCGGGCAAAATTATCCGGATGCAGTTTGCGGGTCAGCCGATGAAACTCGCGTTCCAACGCCGCCAGATCAAGGTTCAGCTTCCGCTCCAGATTGAAGACGCTGTAGAAGTCGCCTTCCAGCGGAGGCTGAATCTTGCTGCAATGCTGGCAGAAAAGCGTCTCGGGAGTTTTCGCCACCGAGCATGACCAGCATGCAACCGGCACCGCATTATCGGCAGTCTTGAGCATTTTGAGGACCTTGCTTGAACTTACGCTGAGAAGGACGACCCGCAGCCGCAGGCTTTCTTCGAATTCGGATTGATGAAGTTGAAACCCTGGCGCATCAGCGTCTCTTCGTAATCGAGCACCATGCCGTGCAGGTAGAGGAACGACTTCGGATCCACAAACAGACGCACATCGCCGAACTGGAAAACGCGGTCGCGTTCGCGTGGCTGCGTGTCAAAGCGGATGTTGTAGCTGAGACCGCTGCAACCGCCGCCCTGAATGCCGAGGCGCAGGCCGCCCTGCGACGGGTCAACATTTTCCTTGGCCATGGCGATGCGAATGCGCTTCAACGCGCGTTCGGTCGCCTGCACGCCCTTCTGTTCCGGGGACTGGCCATCTGCTGTGATGGCCGCCGGCATGGCCTGTGGCTGGGCCTCGGCCGGCGTGCCTCCGATTTGTGTCAGTGTTGCTGCCATGGTCGTTCTCCTGCGGAGTTACTTGGCTGCGACGGCAGCTTCGGCTGTTTCCGCAACGCCGTTCTTCTTCTTCCAGTCGCCGATGGCGGCGCGAATCGCGTCTTCCGCCAGTACCGAGCAGTGGATCTTCACCGGCGGCAAAGCCAGTTCCTTCACAATGTCGGTGTTCTTGATGGTAAGCGCTTCTTCCACCGTTTTGCCCTTCACCCACTCGGTTGCGAGCGAGCTGGAAGCAATGGCCGAACCGCAGCCGAAGGTCTTGAACTTCGCGTCTTCGATGACCTGCGTCTCGGGGTTCACTTTGATCTGCAGACGCATCACGTCGCCGCACTCCGGCGCGCCAACCAGGCCGGTGCCGACTTCGGTGGTGCTCTTGTCGAGCGTGCCTACGTTGCGCGGGTTGCTGTAGTGGTCTACTACCTTGTCACTGTATGCCATGTTCTGTCTCCTCTGTGGGATGAGTCTTTGATTTCAATTTCGTTATGCTGCAAAACTTTCTGGATTAGTGCGCTGCCCATTCAATCTTGCTCAGATCAATGCCTTCTTTCACCATCTCGTAGAGCGGAGAAAGTTCGCGCAGCTTCAGAACAACGTCAATCACCTTGGCGGCAACGTAGTCCACTTCCGCCTCCGTGGTAAAGCGGCCCAGGCCGAAGCGGATGGAAGAGTGGGCAACGTCATCGCCCAGACCCAACGCCTTCAGCACGTAGCTTGGTTCCAGCGTGGCCGAAGTGCAGGCCGAACCGGATGAAACCGCAACGTCGTTGATGCCCATCAGCAGGCTTTCACCTTCCACATAGACAAAGCTCATGTTCAGGTTGCCGGGCAGATGGTGTTCCATGCTGCCGTTCACGTGAACGTAGTCGATGGCCGCCTCCAGCTTGGCCTTCAACCGGTCGCGCAGCTTGGTCAGGCGGGCAGATTCTTCCACCATTTCCTTGCCGGCGATTTCGCAGGCTTCGCCCAGACCGACGATGC
>CAIZGA010000526.1 GCA_903932385.1 uncultured Acidobacteriota bacterium | reverse complement strand
GCCGATGTTTGAGTGATCAAGAAAGTTATTGGCGCGCGTTTTAAATGTGTCCACGTCCAGAAGCCAGCCGCGATACGGCATCTGCACGCCGAACTGGTGCTCCTCATCCCACTCGCCATGCAATGGAATCAGGCTGACGTTATTGTTGGTGGCATAGGCCTGAATGGGGCCGGAAGCGGTAATCAACGGCGGTGGCTGATAGAAGCGGCCATAGAATCCACGAAAGACCCAGTTGAGTTTTGGCACCAGTACTGCCAGACCAAGCCGCGGGCTGGTCTTGTCTTCATTGAAGCTTGATTGAAAATGAGTCTCGCGAATACCTGCAGTGATCGTGACCCACTGCGTCGGCTTGTAGGCGTCAGAAATAAACGCCTCGAATAGGCCGCCGCTTGTATTGTCGGATTCAGAAAACGGCGGCGGATTGTTTGGATCATTCACTCCGAATAAATACGAATCATGTTCGCCCCATCCATACAATCCAGTATCGAGATGATTGTGCGCAAATACTGTGGATGCGTTAATCTGTGCGCCTGCGTAATTGGAGCCTCCGTTCACCTTCGTGGAAACGGTATCGCCCGTGGCCAGCGCAGCAGCTGATGTGTCATACGCGCCGGGTCTATAGTCTGACTGGTTGTAATGGTAAAACGGAGAAAGTTGAAACTCTGTCTTTGCGCTCGCGGTATGCACCCACGTGAATACTGACAGCGCATCAGTCTCACGTTGAGCATCTCTCAGCGCACTCGAATCGTACAACTGATTTTCGTAATCGTTGATGTTCGGATCGTAAGGAATCTGAAAGAAATCCTGTCGCGCCTGCGAGAGCCAGCGGAACTGATCCTTCGCCGTCTGGTTGTGTATGTAAGAAAACAACCCTCCATACCCGTTGCCTGCATCGTGGTGCGTGGCTTCAATTGGTGGTGCCAGCACATAATCGCTGCGGTCGCCGTTTACGCTGGCGTAGTAGGCGGACTTCTGGCTGTGGTCACCGAAACTCAGCTTCACATTGGATTGCAGAAAGTTTCCTGCGCCTATTGAAAGTTCGGCTTCATGGTCACGTTCAAATCCACTGCGAGGCAACACGTTGAAGACGCCATAGGTGCGGTCGCCCACGCCTGCCGAGTAACTGCCACGCTCCGCTTCGATGTAGTCGATGTCGGATGGAGCAATTTGTGGGGCGAGGTTGGCCGCAATTTTCGTGTTCGGTATGGCAACGCCATCCAGCAGCCAATCCAACTGGTGACCTCCACGCATGTGTAGCATGTCATGCGTCATATATGCACCAGGGACATAGTCCGTAATCATTTGCATGCCATAGGTGCGCGACGCACCTGGCGTCTTTGCGATTTCGCTGCGATCGATCAGTGATGTTGGCGTTACGGTGTCCATGCTGGTCGCGCTGGATTGCACTTCCACGGTCTGCTTCACCGATGCGACTTCGAGCATGACGTGCAAGACCTGAGAAGTTTCTGCAAGAACGGTGATGTCTTCATCTACAGGTGCAAAGCCACTATCTTCCACATGCAGCTTATAGTCGCCGAGTGCAACTGCATTGAAGTGGAACACCCCCGAAGAATTAGTAATTCCGGAGACGCTGTAATCCGAGTTCGTGCTCTTCAGCGCGACCCTGGCTCCGGCTACAGGTCTGTGTTGTGGGTCATGCACTACTCCTTCAACATTCGCCAGTACACTCGCGTATACATTTGCGCTGAGAAATAGGCACAAAAACGTCCATGTAATTTTTCTGAAATTCATCTTCTGCTCCGTATCGTATGGTTTCAAAAAGGATCATCTCGAACAGTCCACTTAGGCAGCCAATGCAATTCTCTGCACATGGCTGCGCACGTGAATAATTCGAATCTTGTAATAGCAATTAGGAATTAGCTGATAGGAGGAGCGCGAGGATTGCCTTGCGAAAAATCATCTGAGAGGCCGACAGTGTTCTGCCGCAGAGATTTCGAAATCAAGATTTGTGGGGGGGCCTGCAATGCAGGCATGGGACCTGCAAGCGCAACCGCAGTGGAAACACTGGCGGTGTTATGTGCGCACTGGCATCCCGGCGCGGTAAATAATGGGTGGTTGCCCAGCACAGCCGCAGTCAGATGATGGGCTCGCATACTGCATGTAGCTGCATGGCCGTGAGCACCACTGCAACAGCAGCATGTAGACGCCATGTTGGAATCTGCATTTGCCTGGGCAACAGCGGAGATCGGTATTGCACCCGCGACAAATAGCAACAATACAGAAGCAAGTACGCGCACGAACAGTTCGCGACACAAGATCTTTCTCGTATTGGCAGCAGTTTGCATCTGCGCACAGTTTACAACAGCAGCTTTGCAATTTCAGCGATAATGTAGCCACTACGTAGATTGCCATGCCACAGCCATCGCACATCCTCGACGCATTAAACGCTGGCGCAACCGTGCTGACCGCCAACCAGCGCGCCGCTCGACATATCCGGCGGAAGTGGGACATGATGCACATTCGGCAGGGAGCTGCAGCTTGGGCTCCGGCTAATGTGCTTTCGTGGGACAGTTGGTGCCTGGACCGCTGGAACGATCTGCTGTCGCTTGGCGCAGAGAATCGGCTGCTACTCACGCCACTGCAGGAGCAAACACTCTGGCGCGAGATTATTGCAGCAGAGAACAAGGCCGGGCAACGCATTCTGGAGACGCTGGCCAGCCCTCAAGCTCTGGCAGAAGAAGCCCGCCGCGCCAATTCCCTGCTCGATATCTATCGCGCAGTACCGGCCTTTGATAGATCTACTGGTAATCAGGGCGTCGAATCCTTCCGTCGCTGGCGACGCGCATTTGTTAATAGTTGCAATCGCAATCAGCTACTGCCTGCCTCCGCGCTGGAGGAAATTATTGCGGACGCACTCCATCGCAAACTGCTTGCCTTGCATGACGGTGAATATCTGCTGGTTGGTTTTGATCTTTTCACTCCAGCACAGGAAGTACTGCTGCAAGCTATTCGCTCAACAGGCAGCACCTGCACAGAAGCCCACGCGAGTATCGAGCCAACTGAACCTCCGCAATGGCATAGCTATCCATCGCTGCGAGATGAAATACAGGCATGCGCACTGTGGGCGCGGGAACAACTCAAGCGCAACAGCGCATCGCAAATAGCTGTCGTTCTGCCCAACGTTGATGCGCGACGCGCTGAGATTGATCGCATCTTTCGGCGGGTTCTCGCACCACAAGCATTGGATGTAACGCTTGGCACACCCACACTTCCCTATGAGTTTTCTCTCGGAGCGCCTCTCAGCCGATATCCACTGACCGCTGCTGCACTTGGAATCTTGCGTTGGTGCATTGAGCCCATTCCGCTGGAAGATGCGGCAGAATTACTGCGTTCGCCCTGGTTCAACCATAAACAGGAAGAAGAAGGTCGGCGTCTAGAGTTCGAGCTGGATACATTGCGACAAAGCGCATCGCTGCTGCCGGAAGTTTCATTCGATGAGTTACTTCGTCTCGCAAGACGCGCTGGAGCCTCCGGATTGTTCGCTGGTTTTGAGACAATGCGCGACACTCTAACCAATACAAAATCGAAACGTTTATCGCACACCACATGGGCATCTCTATTTCATAAAGCACTAGAGCAGGCCGGCTGGACTGTGAACACGAAATTGGGTAGCGCAGAGTATCAGTTGCATGAACGTTGGAAGCAACTATTGGATGAATTCACCCGTTTTGATTTTCTCCCTGCGTCGATTCAATTGAAAGCGGCGATTGAAACACTACAGCTAATGGCTGAGCAAACTGTATTTGCACCGGAATCCAACGACGCACCGGTACAAGTTCTCGGCGTTTTGGAATCTGCGGGGAGCGATTTCGACGCTATCTGGTTCGCCGGTGCCAGTTCGGTGAATTGGCCGACCTATGGTGAAACGCATCCGTTGCTTCCCTGGCAACTGCAGCGCGACTTTCATATGCCCTACGCAGACGCATCTGTGGAATACACGCGGACGTTGACCATGCAGAATCGAATCCTTGCCAGTGCATCGCAGGTCGTCTTCAGCCATTACTCTGCCGATCAGGATGGCGCGCAGCAGGTATCTCCACTACGTAGCGAAGGCAATTTTTCAGACGTAGCTCATGGACAGCATGAGCAACCAATACTAACGGCATATGCTTTACCGCTTGAAACTGTTGATGCTTTGGGGAGTTTGCCTCCCTCAGAAAATAAATTGCATGGCGGAATGAATGTGTTGAAGTCGCAATCACTCTGCCCATTTCGCGCATTTGCGGAGTATCGACTTAGGTCGACCGCCCCTGCATCGGTTGGCTTTGGCATGGACGCGCGCGACAGTGGCAACATTATTCATCGTGTACTGGATAAATTCTGGCGTATGTGCGCAACGCAGTCTGCACTAAAATCGCTCACCGAAACTGACCGCCGCGTAAAACTACATGCAATTGCCTCTGAAGAATTAGTGAAGGCCATACGCCCGGATAGCGTATGGGCACGCAAAGCCACAGAGCTAGAGGCTGAATCACTGGTTCAGTTGCTGATGGACTGGCTAACAGTAGAAGCGGAGCGACCACCATTTGAAGTTCTTGCAACAGAGAAACTGATTGAAGATGCACGTGTAGGCCCGCTGGAATTCCGACTACGCTGTGACCGCATTGATTCCGTTGACGGCGGCGAGGTTCTGATTGATTACAAAACCGGCAACAATACTTCTAAAGATTGGGACGGCAATCGACCTAACGAACCCCAGCTCCCGCTATATGCTATTTCTCGCTCGCAGATAGAAGCTTCTCCGTTGAAGGCTATAGCGTTTGCGCGTATCCGACCAGGTGAATGCGAACTGGACGGAGTTCAGGATTCAACCGGCATTTTGAAGAATGCCGTATACAACAGTGATGGATCGCTGGCGCTGAAAAATAAATCCAATAAAACTGTCGACCTCAACCAGCAAGTTGCTACATGGGATGTGGTTCTCACAAATCTTGCGAATCAATTTCATAACGGTGTACCGAGCGTTGACCCGAAAGATGGCAGTGAAACTTGCAAGTATTGCGCCCAGGCAACGCTGTGCAGGATTTCCGAACTAAACCCCTACTCCGCCGACAATAGTGATGAGGAAGAGAGCGAGTCTGCCGATGAGTAGCCAGCGGACCACACAGCCATCCGATTACAGCGAGCGCCAACGCGCACTCGACATACAAGGTTCGTTTATTGTTGAAGCGCCCGCAGGTTCTGGCAAAACCGGCCTGCTGATGCAGCGTTATCTGCGACTGCTGGCCGCTAGCGATATTGAGGCCCCGGAGCAGGTGCTTGCCATCACTTTTACACGCAAGGCAGCCGCTGAAATGCGGGAGAGAATTGTTACTGCGCTGGACGATGCCGCAAACAAAGTTGCGTTTGATGATAGTTCCGAATTCGCCGCCAAAACACGCGAACTGGCAGAACAGGTGCTTCAACGTAGCAACCTAGTGGGTTGGAACCTGCTGCAACAATCGCAGCGCTTGAACATTACTACAATTGATGCCCTCTGTGCACAGATTTCGAGAAGGCTACCGATCCTTGCCGGCGGTGGCAATCTGCAACCAGTGACAGACCCTGCGCCGCTGTATGCAGAGGCAGCGCAACGAACCCTGCGTCAACTCGGCAGCGGCAATCAGGATCTTGATGAGTCCCTGCGTACCTTGATTCTGCATCGCGAGGGTCGCCTGCACGAATGTGCCGACCTGATTGCAAAGATGCTGCAGTGGCGCGACCAATGGCTGCGGCATGTGCCCCATGGAATAGAGCAGATACAGCAGTGGCGCGACTCGATTGAGTATGAACTGCAGAAAATCATTCTGCAGCACCTGCAATTGCTTGTTGATAATTTATCCCCAGCCCTGTTATGCGAAATCTCTGAACTAGCGCATATTGCTGCGAAGAACCTCAAACTTTCTGAAAAATATGTGAAGCATCCTGTCTGGCTACAAGACCAAAGAGTTCCAGCGGTTGATATTGCATCGCTACCGAAGTGGCTTGGAATTGAGAACATGCTGCTGACGGGTAGTGGTAGCTGGCGCAAGCGATTCACGACCAGCGAAGGCATGCCGACCAAATCCGCAGAAAAGCAGCGAATGGAACAACTACTACAAACGCTAAGCGTTAATGACGCGCTTCGAATAAAACTTGCCGGCCTGCACACATTGCCGCCGACTGGCTACGAAGAATCGCAGTGGCAAATGGCTCGCGCATTATTTCAAGTGCTGCCCAGGGCCTGCGCGGAACTGAACGTGCTGTTTGTTGAGCGCAGCCAATGCGACTTCACCGCCATCTCCGGCGCTGCCGTTATGGCTTTGCAGAATGAACATGGTTGCAGTGAACTCGCACTGGCCATGGGCACACGCATTCAGCATTTGCTGGTAGATGAAATGCAGGACACATCCGTCACGCATTATGAACTGCTGAAGGCCATCACGGCCAGTTGGGATGGTTTTAGCCAGACAGTATTTCTTGTTGGTGATCCCAAACAATCCATCTACCTCTTCCGCGAAGCGCGTGTGGAACTCTTCATGAACGCGATGAAATATGGCCTTGGCGAATTACAGCTGGAACCTGTGCGCTTGACTGCGAATTTTCGTTCACAAGCCAATCTGGTGAAGGCATTCAACAAAGACTTCACGAAAATTTTCCAGAATCACGATGTTGCCGCTATCGCTAATAAAGATGCCAACACAGGAACGCGCGCATGGCATATTGCTGTTGCTGCACACAACGATAAAGCGGTTCGACATGAATGTGAGACGAGGCAGGCAGAGGAAATTGCACAACGAGTTAATGATCAGAGAAATGGAAGCAATAATAACCGCCGAGATAAATCGAAACCTTCCATAGCAATCCTGGTGCGCAATCGCAGCCATGCCCTTCCCATCTTGACTGAACTGCGCAGACTCGGAATCCCCTATTCAGCAGTTGAAATGGAAGAGTTGAGCGAGCAACCTGAAATTCAAGACTTGCTGGCGCTGACACGCGCATTGATACATGCCGGCGACCGTGTTGCATGGCTCTCTGTGCTGCGTGCTCCATGGTGTGGTCTTACGTTGCAGAGTTTGCTGCAGCTAGTTTCATCCGCGAATTCGACAGCTCCGATGCATCAACTTATTCGCGAGAACATGCAATCGCTATCTGCATCCGAGCATGAGCGTATGCTGCGGACGTGGAACGTCCTTGAACCAGCAGTGCGACTTGCGAATCGCATACCACTTTCAGAATTAGTGGAACGCACATGGATATCCCTAGGCGGGCCGGGGCTGGCTGCAGGATATTCACGTACAGACAAATCCGTCGAGGACGTGCTAGAGAATGTTGAATGCTACCTCAGCCTGCTGGACACGATTGCAGCAGAACACAGTGGTGTAGATGCCGGCCTGATTGAGTCTCGCCTCAGCAATCTCAAGGCCAACTCCATGCAGCAGTCTGCCGCAGTAGAGATTCTTACCATTCATAAATCGAAGGGGCTCGAGTGGGACACTGTCTATCTGCCTGCGCTGCACCGCGTTGGCGCACGTGACGACAAACAGTTGCTGGAGTGGTATGAAGTCGCGTCTTTGGATGGCGACATGCAAGGTACTCCAATTGCGCTGCTGGCTCCCGTTCCCAGCCGCAGCGCAGAGAAATCATCCGAAATACATCGCATGACGGACTGGGTGCGCCGATACAAACAGCAGAGAAAGTACGAAGAGTTGAAGCGACTTTTCTATGTTGCGTGTACGCGTGCCAGAAATCAGTTGCACTTGTTTGCAGTCACCGATGATCGGGATGAATATCGTCCAAGAAAAGACAGCCTACTGCATGCTGCTTGGACTGCATTTGATGATGAGCATGCAGATACACATGCACATCCCGCATCAACGACGAGCGATAATTCTGCCATCGACACCATCGCTGCCGCAGAAGAGCCAATGACGCTGCAGCGAATCCGCGACGGCGTCAATCCTCTCGAAGAGTTTCAACATGCAATCGGAAACAATGGCAATGCTTCCCTGCTTTACACAGCAAGAGAATCTCTTCCCGGCGGGGTGGCGAAGCCTGCACGACCAGAATCTTCTCTCTCCGCGCGAGCATTTGGCAATGTCGTGCATCACTGGCTGCAACGATTATCTGAAAGTTTCTCGGCAGGATGCTCGCCAGAAGACTCCGAGAAACTGATTCAAAATGCCACTGCGATAATCACTGCCCAGCTTCGGCACGAAGGTGTTCCAGCAAATGATTTGCGCAGCATGGCCGAGCGCGTAACCCTGGCCTTGCAGAACACACTGCAGGACCCGTCCGGGCATTGGGTGTTGGCCAGCACTAACAATAGCGCCAGCGAATATGCGCGCTCCCTGTTACGCGAGAATCGCGCCATCCAGTTGCGCATGGACCGCATCTTCAAGGCCGGCGCGGAGCCGCTGTCGACCGAAGATGATTATTTATGGATTATCGATTACAAAACATCTGATCCGGGTAGCCGCAGCGTGGATGAATTTCTTGCCGAGGAACGCGAAGTGTATCGCAGGCAACTTGAGGGCTATGCCGAAGCCATTCGCTTACAGTACGGTTCCACGCAGCCGGTCAGAGTTGCGCTCTATTACCCGCTGTTGCCGAAGCTGGATTGGTGGAGTGTCTAAACGCCGCTGCTAAACGTCACTGCGAACATGATGGCGAACGTCCTTGCCATGCACCCAGAAGATGACATCCTCTGCAATGTTGGTGGCGTGGTCGCCAACGCGTTCCAGGTTCCGTGCAACAATCAATGCGTTCAACGCCTGCGGCGTGAGCTCAGGCTTCTCGCGGATGAGCGTGCTCAGCGCGTAGAAAGCCGCTTCGTTCATCTTGTCCACCTGATCATCCATTGTCAGTACGGAGGCAGCCATTTCGGCATCGCCTTCAATAAACGATTGCAGCGCCTTGCGCACCATTGCCGCGGCTAGTTCGGCCAGGCGCGGAATGTCCACTGGCAAATCCACCGAGGGAAACGCTTCCATCTCCCGCACACGCACGGCAATATTCACCGCCTGATCGCCAACTCGTTCGAGATCGGCATTGATGTGAATTACGGCGAGGATAAAACGCAAATCAATCGCCATGGGCTGTTCCATCGCCAGCAAATCCAGCGCCATCTGGTCAATCTCACGTTCAAGCCGGTTGATGGATGGCTCGGACCGCACCACAAGATTGCAGATCGACGCATCACGTACGCGATACGCCTCGATGGCGCGCTGAATGGCCTGCTCCGCCATACCCGCCATGACCAGCAGCTTCTCTTTCAATTCGTCCAGGCTTTGGTGAAATTTTATGCGTGTCATCCAAACCTGCCTGTGATGTAGTCTTCTGTTCGTTTGTCGCTCGGGTTGGTGAAAATCTTGTGTGTCGAATCGAATTCCACCATCCTGCCATTGAGGAAGAAGCCTGTGTTCTCTGCAACACGCGCCGCCTGTTGCATGTTGTGCGTCACAATTACAATCGTGTACTGAGACTTCAGGTTGAAGATTAGATCTTCAATCTTCGAGGTCGATACCGGGTCCAGTGCCGATGCAGGCTCGTCCATCAGCAGAACTTCTGGTTCAACGGCAAGCGCACGCGCAATGCACAGTCGCTGCTGCTGGCCGCCGGAGAGGCTGGCGCCGGACTTCTTGCGCAAGTCGTCTTTCACTTCATCCCATAGTGCCGAGCCCCGTAGCGAGCGCTCCACCACTTCATCCATGATGCGGCGATTGCGGAAGCCATTCAGCTTCAGACCGCTGGCAACGTTGTCATAGATGGACATCGTAGGAAACGGATTGGGGCGCTGAAAAACCATACCAATGCGACGGCGAATCTCCACCGGCGACGCATCCTTGTACACGTCGATATCGCCCATGCGAACCGAGCCGGTCGCGCGTGCAATCGGATTGGTTTCATGCATGCGGTTCAGGCAACGTACAAATGTGGATTTGCCGCAGCCCGACGGGCCGATGAGCGCGGTGGCATGGTTGGCGGGCATATTCAAATTAATGTCCACCAGCGAATGCGTCTGCCCATACCAGGCATTCAGGTTCTTTACTTCAATGCCAACGCCCACTATCGAGCTCCCTTCATCACGCCATGGCTTGTCACATAGCGCACCAGCGTCACAGAAACCATAATCAAAATAATCAGGACCAACGCGCCCGCCCATGCCAGACGATGCTGGTCATCATACGGCGAAATGGCATAGGTATAAATCTGCAGCGGCAGCGCCGCAATCGGCTGGTTCAACGATTTCGGCCAGAACTCATTGCCGAACGCGGTAAACAGCAGCGGTGCTGTCTCTCCGGCAACTCGAGCGAAGGCCAGCATGCATCCTGTGATAATACCCGGTGATGCAGTGCGCAGCATAACAGAGGTCACTGCTCGCCAGTTCGGCACGCCAAGACCCAGTGCAGCCTCGCGGACCACATTCGGCACGGTCAGCAGCATTTCTTCGGTTGTACGTGTAATCGTCGGAATCATCATGATGCCCAACACCGCGCCACCAGCGAATGCCGAAAAATGTTTTTCGCGAAGAACAATCAACGCGTAAATGGAAATGCCCATCACGATGGATGGAACGCCATTCAAAACATCCGCAGTGAATCGCACCATGTTGGCCAGTAATTTGCCACGGCCAAACTCTGCCAGATACACACCTGATGCTATGCCGACCGGAATGCCCAGCATGCTACCCAGCCCCAGCACAATGGCGGATCCGACGATTGCATTTGCCATGCCACCGCCGGTTTCTCCAATCGGCACCGGCAGCTTTGTGAAGAAGTCGAAGTTCAACGAGCTGGCACCCTTGTACAGCAGATAGCCAAAGATGGCCAGCAATGGCGCCACCACCAGAATTGTGCTGGCAACCGCCAACCCTGTGGCCGTGTGATTGGCCATCGAGCGAAGCACCGAATTCAGCTTCCCGCTTTGTTGTGTCTCAGTCATCCAATTTCCTAACAGCAAAACTAATTCAATCTAGTGCGTCGCATCCGGCGCGCCGCGCGTTACCACCCACACCAGCAGACGAGCACATGCGTTGACCACAATCGTCACCAGAAACAGTGCTAATCCAATCTCAATCAGCGCGCTCAAGTACATGTCGTCGCTGGCCTCGCTAAACTGGTTTGCAAGCACGCTGGCCATGGTGTCTCCCGGCGCCAGCAGCGACTTACTAATCGTGGGGCTGTTGCCAATCACCATGGTCACGGCCATGGTCTCACCCATAGCACGGCCCAATCCCAGAATCACCGCGCCCACAATGCCGATGCGCGCGTTACGCAATACGCCGATGCGGATCATCTCCCACCGCGTCGCACCCAGCGCCAGCGCCGCTTCCCTCTGGCTGTGCGGCACCGCCGACATTACCTCGCGCGTTAACGATGAGATGATCGGCAGAATCATGATGGCCAGAATTACTCCTGCCGTCAGTATTGACAATCCAATGTTGAAGCCGCCGAAAAGTCCGGTCCATCCAAGCAGCTTGATTAGCACTGGGTTGATGTAATCGCGCATCAGAGGTGACAGAACAAATAACGCCCACAGTCCATAGACCACGCTGGGGATTGCCGCCAGCAACTCTGTAAGGAACGAAAGCGGAGTCCGCAACGCCTGCGGACACATCTCCGTGATAAACACGGCCACGCCGATAGCCAGTGGCACAGAAATCAGCAGCGCTAGAAACGATGTCACCAGCGTGCCGAAGATGAATGGCAGTGCGCCGTAGTTCTCGTTGACCGGATCCCATGCTGACTTGAAGAAAAATGAGAGACCAAATTTATGCAGGGTCAGTTGGGAACTGACAGATAGCTGGTAGGCGATAAAAATAACAATGGCGAAGATGCTGAAGGCGCACATCATCATCAAACCGATAAAGAGCTTGTCTGCCAGCGCGGAACTGCCGCGTTCGGCCAGAAATCTG
>CAIZGA010000525.1 GCA_903932385.1 uncultured Acidobacteriota bacterium | reverse complement strand
CTGCATCGCAGCAATCAGCGTATCCAGCGCAGAAGCCTGCCGCGTGGCATCGCCGGAATCGAAGGGCCCCTGCCACAAGGCGCCAAACTGATGCGATGGATTCTGGTCATGCGTCCATATACTTTCCGCGTTTGTGCGGATGAATTGCTTATACGACGCCTGCGGAGAAATCTCATACAACGCCGACAGGTTGCGAACAAAGACGCCCTTGAACTGCGGCGCATCGTTGCCACGGACCGCACCATCCACCATCACGCCATCAGCATTCACCAGATTCGCAACCGTTGCCGATGCAATCGCATTCGCTGTTGCCAGCAACTCGGCATCATGCGTGGCCTTGTACAGTTCCACCAAACCGCCGACAACCACGCCCTGGTTGTACGACCACACTCTGCGACCGTTGTTGGTGCAGGCTGCGGGGTTCTTTGAATCCAGTCCGTCATTCACCAGATTTTTTTCGTTAATCATGCCGGAGTGGTGGAACCACGCCCACTCCTTCCGCGCCCATCCCAGATATTCAGCCTTCTTCGCCGCATCAGTTTCGCGATTTGCCAGCGACGCCGCCACAGAGAGAAACAATTCATTCGCGATGGCGTTTTTGTAGCTGCCGCCATTGTTCTTGGTCCACCAGATGCCGCCGCCGCAGGTCTTCGTCTCCCACTGCGTTGTCATGTCGGCAAAGATGGTCTCCGACATCGCCAGATACTGCTGCTGACCGGTCAGGTCGTAGGCATCGGTCCACGCCAGCGCCCACCAGCCTTCATCATCGTTGTATGCATTCAGAAAATCGTGCGTGTGACTGGCCGCACTCGCCACGCGAAAAGTATTTTCCATCACCGGCAGATACAGCGTGCTTCCCGTGACGCGCGAATAATTTGCCAGCACCGTCATCGAGTTGGCCGCGTTCCACCAGCCGGTGGGCGGCGCATAGAGTCCATTGCTCTCCACATACCATTGCTGCAGGGCATACATTCCATCGGCAACACGCTGTGCGTCGCTCGCTGCTGGCTGTGCGGCACCGGTTTCACCCTGCTGTGCCGTTGCCATCCCAGTGCACAACAAGCCAGCTACCAAAAGAACATTCAGACCCCAAAAATTCTTCCGCCTCATCCAAATTCTCCTCGTCACGACACAATTCCCTGCCAGCTACTATACCGGCTCATCCACATCCGCGGCGTGAACAGAAAATCGCACGTTGACTGTGCAACTTTGAAGTCGGTATAACGTTTCTCTAGCTTTAACTGCTTTTCTTTCTCCCCTTTGCAACATATTTAGCACCCACGAGGCAAATCCATGCATTCCGCAAGAATCGGCACTGTTCGCCTACGTCGCGTCCTCCACTCGCTGATTGCCGCCGCGCTTTCCATCGGCGTCATCGCCTGTATTGGCCACTCTGCCCATGCCGGCGAAGCCATCGCGGCGAAGAATGCCCCTGGTGCACATCTGCGTGCCATGCTGCTGGCCAGCCGCACAGTTCACGCCGATGCAGCCCCTGTTGCCGTGCGCCGCACTCTCGCGCTGGGCACTGCACATGCCGATAGCCTCTACGCCGTCACTGTCGCCGTGAAGGATCCGGCACAGGTGCAGGGTTCCGACGCCGTCCTCGTTTCAATTCAGGATGCCAAAGGCGAAATCGCCTCCAAGTGGCTGCACACAGTGGATCTGGATTTCTACCTCACCATGCAGCCGCGCGTCGCCGGCCCCATCACCGCCACACTTTCTGCCGCGCCTACAGTCACGCTTCCCACGCTGACCACGCACCTCACCCGCATCGCGCAGGAAAATTCTTCCGATGCCAAAACCGGCGTCATCGCCGCGCAGCCTAACAGCACATGGCAGCAGGCGCAGAAATTTTCTCTCGGCCAGACCATCTACGGCACCAGCGACGAACGCCCGTATGCGCCTTCCGGCAGCGAAGACGGTTACGCCGCCATGATGAAAGGCTTCCAGTGGTTCCGCTTCACCTTCAATGAGAAGCAGCCGCGTCTGGTCTACTTCGTGCTCGACGTAACCGACCGCGACGTGCCCTTCGATGTCGACATTTTCCAACTCGGCAAAGACGCCGTCGGCGCGCAGGATGTAGTTCCTTACAACAACGGGCAGTTTGTCTACCAGATTGAAGCCACGCAGAATTATCCCGGCCTCTACAAATTCCGCACCCGCATTCTGCAGCCGGGTCAGGAATATTACGTTCGCATCGCCGCGAATCATCCGGCCTATCAATTGCGCACGTATGAGTACGGCCTGCCTCCTTACGACAAGCCGCAGGATGCCGTTCGCACCGGCATGGACTTTCTCATCAACATGGGAGACTCGTGGCTCTCCAATACGCCGCGCCGCGGTGCCGTTGCCCTGCGCACCACCATGCAGCATTCGGAAACGCAGCTCTGCATCGCCTGCCATCCTTCGCAGTTCACCGAACGTGGCTATCTGGCCGCCGTACACAATGGCTACGCGCCCACGCAGCGGCCGGCACTCGAGTTCATCTCCGAACGCATCTATAACAACGCGCGTCCGCTTTACGGCGAACAAGGCACCAACTGGGTGCGCATGATTTACACCGCGCGCACCGTCACCAGTCGTCTGCCGCTCATTGCCGACGCATACGAGCAGAACATCACGCACGATGCGCCCCGCGCCAATTTTGATATCCCCTACGCCAACTATCTGAAGATTCACTACAAGGGCGTCACCGTACTGCCCGGCGATGAAGCCGACGGCTGCGAGCCCGACGTCAGTCCTTTTGAAATTGCCATGCAAAGCTGGCAGACTTTCGACCTCGCCTACCAGCAGACCAAACTCAACGATTGGCTGACCGAGCGCGACCACGTGATGGCACTCACTCTGCCTGCGCCGCCGAAAAACATGATTGACCTCAACTGGAAAATCATGATGCTGGCCACCATCGACCACGCAAAATATTCCACGCAGATTGACGCACTCATCCAGCAGCTGTACGAGTATGAAAATGCCGCCGGCGGCTGGCCGTATCCCTTCGATAAAAAAGCCAAGCCTGCAGACTTTATTTCCTACAACGCCGTCCTCGCTCTCGCCATCGCCGGTCATCGTCCGGAAACCGATGAGCACCTGGGCCGCGCAGTAAAGGCCATGCTGGCCGCGCAGCGTCCTGAAGGCAGTTGGGAAGGCGACCCCGTCTATCAGGGATTCAACACGCCCTTCCGCGCCACGCAATTCGCCGTCATGGCGCTCTCCACTCTCTACCCCGGCACAACGCAGGCAAAAAACTGGGACGCAGCGTATCCCGCGCCTCCAACCATGCTGGCGAAAAATAATCTGCCTTTGCTACTCGCCCAACTCGATCAATATTGGGACCCGGCCGCTGCCCCCGTGCTGCGTCAGATTCGCGAAGTCCTCGACAAGAGTGATCAGCCGTTGGCCCGCGAAGCCGCCGCACGCGCACTCGGCCACATGGCAGACCCCGGCTCCATCACCACGCTCATTCATGGACTCGGCGATCAGGCCAAGATGGTGCAGATTGCCTCCGCCTACGCGTTGCGCATGGTGCTCTCGCGCCACGCAGAGGCTTTACCGGAAGGCCGCCGCCAACTTGCCGCTGCACTTACCTCGCCCGACGCACGTACACGTTGGGGAGCCACTCGCGTTTTCAACCAGCATTTCAAACAACTCACCGGCGATCCGGTCCTTCTGGCCGCGCTGGAAAAATCACTCAATGACCGCGTGCCCTATGTTCGCTTCCAGGCAGCCGCCGGCGTTTGGCGCTGGTACTACTGGGATGAAGACAAACCCGAAGCCCGCCGCAGCACGCTGGAGTCACTGGCCACGCGTCTGAACACTGAGACGGACCCGATGGTTCGCCGCGGCATTCAGGAAAGCATCTACGACCTGCTGGATGAAAACACCGGCTATCTTTCCGCGTGGGTGCGCGCCAGTGCGCAGGACGTAGACAAGGATCTCATCAACAATGGCTATGAAGCCGCCGCGCGCGATCAGGCACAGGTGCTCGCTAAAGTTCTGCGTGAAGGCACGCCGCTCGGACGCGCCGGCATTCTCAACGCCTTGTGGGATTTTCACATTCGTCACTATGCCCTGCCGGAGTTGAAAGCAGATACGGTTTCCATTGGCCTGCCCGCCGTGCTGACGAAATACGTTACCGGCGTACCAGACCTGCATCGCCCCGGCTACGAATACCCACCGTATCGCGAAGCCGTCGACTTCAAGTACGACGTGCACAACGGATTTTTCCAGACGCGCGTCGGTAATGACAGTGACCTGATTCACTTCTTCAAAAGCTCCGGCCCCGAACTGGAAGACGCTCTGCTCGCCTGCCTGACCGGTGCCGATGACAACATGAAGATTGAAGTCCTCAAAGCCGGCAGCACCCTCAGCTCCGCCGGCGATGCACGCTTCACTCTTGCCGCTCTTGAGCTTTCCGAGGACCCCAGCTCCGACGTGCGCCAGACTGTCCGTTACGTGTACGAAAACGGCCAGCGCGGCGTATTGAATCTCGACACCAACTCCGCGCCCGATCCAAAGCTCGTCAGCAAAGTGGTTGAAATTCTGCAACACGGCAACACAGAAAGTCAGGCCGTGCTGCTGCCGCTGCTGGCCGCATTGCCGGACGATTCCCCCTGGGGAACGCAGCCGCAAGTCGTATCGGCGCTGCGTTCGCTGCTGCAGATGAAGCCCCGCCCCGCCAACTACGCCATTGTGCTCAACGCCGCCGCGGCCTTCCCCTCGCTGATGCGCGAGCCCGATTCGCAGCAGCAGGTGCTCTCGGACCTGCGCTCGCTAAGCCGCGAAACCCAGCGCGCCGCTCTGCAG
>CAIZGA010000524.1 GCA_903932385.1 uncultured Acidobacteriota bacterium | reverse complement strand
AGCATATCGGCCGCTGGGCACGTGGCATTGAAGTGCCGAAGTATGACGATGACCAGCTATCCGCCTCGTCGCTGATTCTTGCCGACAAGATGGAGCGCGTGCCGTCGAAAGAAATCGGCTCGGGCAACTTTGTCATCGGCAACACGTTCATCCGCCCGCGCGTCAGCTCCAGTCCCACCATACCGGTGCGCTTCAAGCGGACGCAGTACCTGAGTTTCTGGATGCAGGTTTACAACCTGGGTATTGACGACAAGTCAAAACAGAATAGCGCGAACATTCAGTATGAGCTGGTGAATCTGGATACGAACAAAACGATTCTGGATGTTCCAGACAGCAGCAACAAGATCAACCCGAACGCGGACCAGATTACGCTGGAGAAAACGCTGCCATTGGCCAGTCTGACTCCGGGCAACTACAAGGTCACCGTTCGTGTGGATGATTCAGTCAAGGCCGGCCAGACAGGCATCAAGCAGCAAATTGCCGAGTCTGCAGCCTTTGTTGTGGAATAGAATGCAGTGGTGGCGATGCAGTGCCGCAAAGGTCACGCCAAAGATGTCGGTGATGATCGCGGTATCGCCAAGACTGACAACATGCGGCAGCATCGCATGACACTTCGAGGCAATCCGACGCAGTACGTTATCGCGATACTGTGAAGCTACGGACACTACAACTCGTTCTCCCTGTGTTGATGTTGACGTTGGGCCAGACGGCGATGGCGGAAGTTCCCGCTGCCGTCACCGGTGTGGTGCGTGATTCGCACGGCACGCCGCAGCTGGGCGCTATGGTGCAGGCGATAGGCGATGACGCCTCCATTGCCGCTACGGTATTCACAGACATCCACGGCCACTACCAGATTCCCCAAATTGATCCCGGCCGCTATCAAATCAAAGCCACGGCGGCACTCTTTCTGCCATCACTGCGGGACAACCTGCAGCTGCACAACGGCAGCCGCGTTGTGGTCAACCTGACGCTGAGCACTTTCTTTGAAGCCATGCAGTGGCTACCCGCGCAGCACCGTCGTCCGGGTGACTCCGAAGACGACTGGAAGTGGACGCTGCGTTCCGCGGCCAACCGACCGATTCTTCGCATGCTGGAAGACGGCCCATTGGTGATGGTTTCTACCAGCGAAGATGAGCGCGTGAAGCCGACGCTGGAGGCGCGCGTCGCCATGACCAGCGGCGATAGCGATTTCGGCGATGGCGGCGTTCACAATGTCTTCACCATGGACAGTGTTTCTGATGATGGCGACGGTGTTGTGTTCCGCGCTGACTTGGCCGCGCCGGATACATCCGTTCCGTCCATGCCTTCTGCAGAAATTGCCGCCGGATATGAACGACGCATCACACCGCTGGCCACAATGCGTACCGCTGTTGATTTCACTGAGCATCCTGAAGTGGTGGGGCAGTTTGGCATGATGGGCATGCAAAGCGCCGGCATGCAATTTGCCGATGAGTCGCGGTTGGCACCGAATATCGTTCTGGATGCAGGCAGTGAATCCACCGCCGTGCGAATTGGCAACCAGTCCGGCATGGAGATACAGCCATTCGCTGCTGTCACTGTTCATGTGGCGAATCCGCTGGTAGTGCAGTATCGCATGGCAACCGCTCGCGATATGCAGGGCTGGGACGACATGGATAATGTTCAACCCGCACAACAAGTGGCTGTGATTGGCACGAACGGAAAAATGATGCTGGAATCCGGCATGCATCAGGAGTTTGATGCGACTGCCAATGCAGGTCGCGGTCGCATTACCGCCGCGATGTATCACGATGATATGAGCCATCCCGCATTGAACGGCAGCGGAGAATTGGCAGCGGGCGATCTGGCTGGCGGCGGCGTGATTGCCGATCCGGCAACAGAAACCTTCCGCATGCTGGGCCAGGGATATTCCGCCAACGGCATTCGGGTTTCTGCCATGCAGCCGGTGAGCGACACCACCTGGGTGAGCCTGACCTATGCCAACGGCCAGGCACTCGCGCTCGACAATACACCGGCGGACTCAATCACTTCGGCGCTTGCCGCTATGCAAGTTGTGCATAGCAATTCCTTTGCGCTGGCTCTTGAGAGCCGCATCGCTGGGCCGGGAACACACATCAGCGGTTCCTACCGCTGGCAGCCGAGCAACACCGTTACAGCAGTGGACGCATACGATAATTTCAGCCAGAACCCATATCTCAGCTTTATGATTCGCCAACCCATCCGCCTGCACGGCATCCTGCCCAAGGGCATGGTGGCTATGGTGGATGTGACGAATCTGCTGGCGCAGGGATACCGTCCAGTATTTTCTGCTGACGGGCATACGCTGTATTTCGCACAGTCACCGCGCGTTCTACGCGGCGGTCTCTCCTTCAATTTCTAACCAATTCCATACGCTGAACAACACAGAAATCCGCATCGCTCTGTGATACATTTAACGATGTAAGTGTTGAAGAGAAGAGTTCTGCGAATGCAATTGCACGAGTTCTCTCCCAACCTTCCCACGCAATTTTTGCTGGACGCGTAGCTCAACTGGCAGAGCATTCGACTCTTAATCGACAGGTTGTAGGTTCGATTCCTACCGCGTCCACCATGCCTTTTCATTCCATCAAAATCAAACAAACTCCTTCAGAATGCAGGCCGTCGGCTGTGCGACATTGATAGAGATGAGTGCATCCATGCCCGCCCAGAAAGAAAAGCAACCGACAGCCATTGTCTGGTTCCGCAAGGATTTGCGTCTGGCTGACAACCCTGCGTTGTGTGCGGCGATTGCCAGTGGCGCGGCCGTGTTGCCGGTGTACATTTTGGAGCCGGAAGAATCGCTGCAGTGGCCGATGGGTGGAGCATCGATGTGGTGGCTGCATCACTCGCTGACACAACTGCAGGTTTCGCTTGCCGAGCGTGGTTCGCGGCTGGTGCTTCGCAAGGGCACGGCGAAAGAAGTTCTCTTCGCGCTGGCAAATGAAGTAAATCTGCAACATGTCTTCTGGAACCGGCAGTATGAGCCGGAGTGCATTGCGCGTGACAAACAAATTAAGACTGCGCTGCAGGAGTGTGGCATCGCAGCAGAGAGCTTCAATGGCAGTCTTCTTTTTGAGCCGTGGGAGATTCGCACCGGAGAAGGTAATCCATACAAGGTATTCACGCCGTACTCGCGAGCCTGTTTTGCCGCTGCACCGCCGGCAAAGCCACAGCCAGACGTGAAAGTAGTTCCGTCACCAAAAAGTTGGCCGCAGTCGCTGCCGCTGGATTCGCTTGAGTTGCTGCCGAAGATGGATTGGGCTGACGGCCTGCAAGAGACCTGGATGCCGGGTGAAATTGGTGCATGGAAACATCTGCGTGTATTTCGACCCAAAAAGCTGAGCGGCTATCCCGAGCATCGCGATTATCCAGCGGAAGTAGGCACATCGAGGTTATCTCCGCATCTACATTTCGGAGAAATCAGTGCGCGGCAGGTGTGGCATGAGTTGCAGGGCCAGCCGGAAGCTGCGCCGTATCT
>CAIZGA010000523.1 GCA_903932385.1 uncultured Acidobacteriota bacterium | reverse complement strand
GGCAGAAGAAGTTGAGCAGCAAGTGACGGTGCCGGTGGAAATTCAGATGGCCGGCATACCGCACTTGCAGGCGCTGCGTTCGGTTTCACTCGCCGGGCTGAGCAGCCTGATGCTGGTGTTCGATGATTCGTCTGTAAATGACTGGAACCGCGAGAAGGTGCTGGAGCGTTTGCAGCAGGTGACGCTGCCGGCGGGATTGGTGCCGCAGATTGGAACGGACTGGAGTCCGGTCGGACAGATCTATTGGTACACGCTGACCAGTTCGAATCCAAGTTACGATGTGATGGATTTGAAGTCGCTGGAAGACTGGACGCTGGAGAAAACTTTCAAGGCCGTGCCCAGCGTGGTGGATGTATCGAGCTTCGGTGGACCGACGCGCGAATATCAGGTGAGGGTGGACCCCGACAAACTGATTATGTATGGGTTGACCATCGGGCAGGTGGAGCAGCAACTCTTCAACAACAATATTAATGCCGGCGGCAACTTCATCGAGCAAGGATCGCAGCAGGTGAATGTGCGTGCGGTGGGTCTGTTCCGCAGCGTCACCGATATTGAAAACACCGTGCTGAAGACGCAGGGCGGGTCTCCTGTGCGGGTGCGCGATATCGCCCTGGTGGAACAGGGGCCGAAGATTCGTCTTGGCCAGGTAGGCAAAGCATACAAACCCTACACCGTGGACAAAAACGGCAACAAGCACTATGACGACAGTAAAGTGCTGGACGATCCAGACACCGTTGAAGGCGTAGTGCTGCTGCAGAAGGGCGATGACACGCAGACGGCGTTGAAGGGGATTGAAGCAGAGACAGCGAAGCTGGATGGTAGCAAGGACCAACCGGGACTGCTGCCGCCGGGCGTGAAGGTGGTGCCGTTCCTCGACCGCTCGGACCTGCTGGAATACACAACGCACACAGTGGAACACAACCTGATGGAAGGCATCATCCTGGTTGTGATTATTTTGTTTCTATTTCTCGGCAACGTGCGCGGTGCGTTGATTGTGTCGCTGACGATTCCGTTCTCGTTGCTGTTTGCTTCCATCTGTCTTGACCTGCGCCATATTCCGGCGAACCTGTTGTCACTGGGCGCGTTGGATTTCGGCATGGTGGTGGATGGAGCGGTGGTGATGGTGGAGAACATCATTCGCCATCTTGGCCATCACAAAGATTTGGACAACTCGACACCGGGCGAAAAAATTCGCGAAGCGGCGCATGAAGTCCAGCGGCCGGTATTCTTCGCGATTGGAATCATCATCACGGCATATCTGCCCATCTTCACGCTGCAGGCAGTGGAGGGTCGACTCTTCAAGCCGATGGCGTGGACGGTGGCGTTTGCTCTGTTGGGCGCGCTGATTTATTCCATGTTGCTGGCACCGGTGCTTTCCAGCTTCCTGTTTGCGCGTGGCGCCAAAGAGTGGCACAACCCAGCAATGGAGTGGTTGACCAGAAAATATCGCGCGGGCGTGAACTATGCCATTGAACACCGCAAGTTGACCGTGGGTGTGGCTGTACTCGCGTTGGCAGTGAGTGCGTTTCTGGATTTCAGCGGCGTGATTGGCTCGGAGTTTCTGCCGCATCTTGACGAAGGCGCAATCTGGGCGCGCGGCAGTCTGGCCCCCAGCACCGGACCAACGGAGAGCATCGCGCTGACCAATCATGCGCGGCAGATTTTTGCGTCGTTCCCGGAAGTGACGCAGGTGGTGAGCCAGACGGGCCGGCCGGATGACGGCACCGACACGACAGGATTTTTCAACACAGAATATTTTGTGGATTTGAAGCCGAAGTCAGAATGGCGTCCGCAGTTTCATCAAAATAAAGATGCGCTGATTGATGCAATGGATGATGAGGTCGGCAAGATACCGGGCGTCATCTGGAATTTCTCGCAGCCGATTTCCGACAACGTGGAAGAGGCAGTGAGCGGCGTGAAGGGTGAACTGGCCGTGAAAGTCTACGGCGACGACCTGAAAACATTGGAAGCGAAAGGCACGGATATCATGAACATCATGAGCAATGTTCATGGTGTTGCGGACCTGGGATTGTTCCGCGTGATTGGCCAGCCGAATTTGAATTACGTGGTGGACCGTGCGGCTGCGGCGCGCTGGGGCATCAATGTTGCGGATGTGCAGGACGCGATCCAGACAGCGGTGGGCGGCAATGCGGAAACGCAGGTGCTGGCGGGCGAGGCACGCTACGACGTGATGGTGCGCTACCAGCCACAATTCCGCAGCACCAAGGAAGCGATTGATGAGATTCGACTGATGTCGCCAACGGGAGAACGTGTGTCGCTGGCGCAGCTGACGCAGGCGAAGACTGAGGATGGCGCGGAAGAAATTTATCGCGAAGGCGGGCAGCGTTACGTTGCCATTAAGTATGGCGTGCGTGGACGCGACCTGGGCAGCACAGTGGAAGAAGCCATCAGCAAAGTGCAGAAGAATGTTCAACTGCCGCCGGGCTACAAGCTGGAGTGGGCGGGCGAGTACCAGAGCCAGAAGCGGTCATCGCGGCGGCTGATGCTGGTGCTGCCGGTGACCATCATGCTGATTTATGCGCTGCTGTACATGATGTTTAAATCCGGCAAATGGGCCACGCTGATTCTGGCCAATGTTTCCATGGCGCCGTTGGGTGGCTTGCTGGCGCTGCTGATTACCGGAACGCACTTCAGCGTTTCGTCGGGCGTTGGATTTCTTGCGCTCTTCGGCGTAAGTGTACAGACCGGCGTCATCATGCTGGAGTACATCAACCAGTTGCGTGTGAACGGACACTCCATCCACGAGGCAGCGGTTGAAGGCGCAGTGCTGAGGTTGCGTCCGATTATGATGACGATGCTGGTGGCAACGTTGGGACTGTTGCCGGCG
>CAIZGA010000522.1 GCA_903932385.1 uncultured Acidobacteriota bacterium | reverse complement strand
CAACGAAAGTTGCAGACGGCACCGAAGGTACGAGAGAAGATGACAGCGAACCGTAAATCGATATGAACCTGGCAGAGAACATGGTGGTACAGGCAAGGCAGGACAACGAAGCAAGAATAGCAGAAAGCAGGGCCGGGGAAAATGAAAGCATGTTGAATCGCATAATAGGTTGGGAGTGAGACCGCTTGCTAGACTGATTCGATAGCAGGGGCTGCAGGAAATTTTTACGGTGGAAGAACAGAAGAGCAGAGAGTGAACGGAGAGACGCGTGCGGATACTGGTAACAGGGGGAGCAGGGTATATCGGCGGAACGGTGGCGCAACTGCTGGTGGATGCAGGGCACAACGTTGTGGTGTACGACAACCTGAGCCACGGGCATCGCTGGGCGGTGCCGAAGGACGCAAGGTTTGTGGAAGGCGATGTGGCGGACCGGCAGAAGCTGGAGACGATTTTTTCCGCCGAAACATTTGACGGCGTGATGCACTTTGCCGCGTTGATCGAAGCCGGCGAGAGCATGAAGGTCCCGGAGCAATATTTCCGCAACAATACAGTGGGAACGCTGGCGCTGCTGGAAGCGATGCAGGCGCAGGGCGTGCAACGGTTGGTGTTCAGTTCAACGGCGGCGGTGTATGGCGAACCGGAGCGGACTCCGATTGTGGAGACCGCGAAGCTGCAACCGACCAACGCGTACGGCGAGAGCAAGCTGCTGAGCGAGACCATGATGCAGTGGATGGAAAGCCAGCATGGGATGCGGGTGGCGAGGCTGCGGTACTTCAACGTGGCGGGCGCGCTGGATGAACATCGCGGCGAAGCACATGAACCGGAGTCGCACCTGATACCGCTGGTGTTGGACGCGGCGCTGGGCAAACGGAAGTCGATAAAAATCTATGGGAACGATTACGCGACGAAAGACGGGACCTGCGTGAGGGACTATATCCACGTGCGTGATTTGGCGGAGGCGCACATGATGGCCTTCAACGCGTTGGGGGAGCGCGGGGGCCTGGTCTACAACCTGGGCAACGGGCAGGGCTTCACGGTGCGTGAGGTGATTGATGCGGTGCGGCGGGTGACGCGGCGGCCGATTGTGGTGGAGATTGAACCGCGACGCTCGGGCGATCCGGCGGTGCTGGTGGCGAGCAGTGAGAAGATCCAACGCGAGTTGGGATGGCAACCGAAGACGCCGTACATCAACGATATTATTGCGAGCGCATGGGCGTGGCACCAGAAGAAGTTTGGGAAGTAGGAATCGATGCTGCACGAAATTCTTAACAATATGTTTCATATGCCGCTGCCGATACTGGAAAAGATTTTGCGGCCGGTGGTGGTGTATCTGGCGCTGGTGGTGCTGCTGCGGATTTTTGGCAAGCGCGAGCTGGCGCAGCTGAACCCGTTTGATCTGGTGGTGCTGTTGTCGCTGTCGAACACGGTGCAGAACGCGATCATCGGCGATGACAATTCCGTGAGCGGCGGCGTGATTGGCGCGTTCTCATTGCTGGCGATTAATTGGCTGGTGCTGAAGGTGATGTACAAGTCGCCGAAGCTGGTGCAGGCGCTGGAGGGAAGCGAGACGGTGCTGATTCGTCATGGGCGGCTACAGCATGGGGCACTGGAAAGCGAACAGCTGAGCGAAGAGGACCTGCTGATTGCGGTACACAAGCAGGGATTCGCGCACTTCAGCGATGTGGAGAAGTGCGTGCTGGAGCCGGGCGGCGGATTCTATATAGAAGGACGCAGGCCGTCGCGCAGTGAGAGCGAACACAGCGAGTTGATTGCGCGGCTGGACAAGCTGGATGAAGAGTTGAAACTGCTGCGCAGTCGTCTGGCGGAACGCTGAAAGTTTGCCGATAATCTCTGATGAATCCGCGGTAGGACAAATTGCCGAAGCCAGTAGTGCGCGGACTACGATATTATTTTCTGCGGCTCCAAGATTCCCACTTTCAACTCCGCTGAGGGCAGCGGTGCAAGGATTGCATTCATGGCATCAGAAGAGAATTCTCCCGAGAAGAACACCGGCGCCAGCGTTGGCACGAACATGGACTCGCTGCTGCGGGAAAACAGATTGTTTCCCCCGCCGGCGGAGTTTGCCAAGCGGGCGCATGTAAAGAGCCTGGCGGAGTATGAGGCGACTTATCAGCGATCGATTTCTGATCCGGAGAACTTCTGGGCCGATGCGGCGAAGGAACTGGACTGGTTTACTCCGTGGACGAAGGTGTTGGACTGGGAGTTGCCGTGGGCGAAATGGTTTGTGGGCGGCAAGCTGAACCTGGCCTACAACTGCGTGGACCGGCATGCGCTGGGTGCACGCAAGGACAAGGTGGCCATCCTGTGGGAGGGCGAGCCGGGTGAAGTGCGGCGGCTGACATATTCTCAGCTGCAGGACGAAGTTTGTAAATTTGCGAATGTGCTGAAGTCGCTGGGAATTAAAAAGGGCGACCGCGTGGCGGTGTACATGGGCATGTCGCCGGAGTTGGCGATTGCATTGCTGGCGTGCGCGAGAATCGGCGCGGTGCATTCGGTGAGATTTGGCGGCTTTGCCGCAGCGGCGCTGGTGGACCGCATCAACGACGCGGAGTGTTGCGCGGTGATTACGCAGGATGGCAGCTGGCGGCGCGGCACCGAAGTGAAGCTGAAGCCGACGGTGGACGTGGCGCTGGGAAGCTGCCCGACGGTGAAGACGGTGATTACGTATCGCCGCACGGGAACGCCGGTGAAGTGGATTGAAGGACGCGACCACTGGTGGCATGTGTTGATGTCGGAAGCGAGCGTGGAGTGTGACGCCGAGCCGATGGATTCTGAAGACCCGCTGTTTATCTTGTACACGTCGGGTTCGACGGGCAAGCCGAAGGGACTGCTGCACACGACGGGCGGATACGCGGTGCAGACGTATCTGACTTCAAAATATGTTTTTGATTTGCGCGAGGACGATGT
>CAIZGA010000521.1 GCA_903932385.1 uncultured Acidobacteriota bacterium | reverse complement strand
CGGCCTCATCCTCATCACCGGCCGCGCCAACTCAGACACATTCATCGACGCCATCCGTTCCGGCGTCGACGATCTCCTGCTCAAGCCCGTCTCGCTCGCCGCCCTCCGCGAATCCGTCTCCCGCACCTTTGCCCGTCTCGATGAAAAACGCGCGCAGCTTTCCCAACTGCATCACTTCGCAGAAGACCTGCTCCAGCTCCGCACCCGCCTCGCAGATTCCAATCAGAATTTCAATCGTGTCGAACGCACCGTTGTCGAAGCCATGCTTGAGGCCCTCGAAGTTCGCGAGCCCGGCTCCTACATGCACTCACTCCGCGTCCAGGCCTACACCATCTACTTCGCCCACGCCGTCGGATATCCCGAATCTCTTCTCCCGCAACTCGAACGCGCCGCCATCCTGCACGACATCGGAAAAATCGGCCTCTCCGATTTGCAAATCTTCAAGCCGGACGCCATGTCCTCTACCGAACACGAACGCACGCATCAACACACCATCTTCGGCGAACAGATTCTCTCCCGCATTCCCTTCCTGCGTCCATCCGCTCTCATCGTCCGCCAGCACCATGAACGTTTCGACGGCGCCGGTTATCCCGACGGCCTCTCCGGCGAACAAATTCCCCTCGGTGCCCGCATCTTCAGCATCGTCGATACGCTCGACGCCATCACCACCGGCCGTCCCTATCGCCCCGCACTCAGCCTGCAACACGCTCTCAATGAAATTCTTCGCGGTGCCGGATCGCAATTCGATCCCCGCCTCACAGAAATCTTCGCCCGCATTCCCCTCTCCACATGGCATGACCTCCGCACCCGCGTCGAACAACGCCGCCTCACCCACAACTCCGGCCAACCCGGCGCCGTCCCCGAACTTGCCCACCGCAACCACTAGAATTTCCTCATTCCCCATCGCCGGAAATTGGTAGTACCATTTCCACCATGTTTCCCCGCCGCCATCTCCTCCGTTCATTTCCACTCGCCGCCGCCGCTCTAGCCCTGCGCCCGCGCCTCTTTGCCGATTCATCCGCTCCCGTTGCCACCACCACCTCCGGCAGGGTCTCCGGCCTGTACGACTCCGGCATCAACACCTTTCACGGCATTCCCTACGGTGCAGACACCGCAACCACGCGCTTCCAGCCGCCCAAACCCGCCGCACCCTGGCCCGGCATTCGCCCCTGCATCACCACCCCCACTCGCGCCCCTCAACTCACGCCCGACCGTCCCTCGCGCGCCACCGACAACATCGAACCCGGCACGCAATCCGAAGACTGTCTCTACCTCAACGTCTTCACGCCCGCCCTGCGCGACCACGGCAAACGTCCCGTACTCGTCTATTTCCACGGAGGCGCGTACAACAACGGCTCGGTCAACAGCCCTCTCTACGATGGCACCCGTCTCTGCCAACGCGGCAACGTTGTCGTCGTCACCGTCAACCATCGTCTCAATGCTTTTGGATATCTCTACCTCGGCAATCTCGGCTTGCCCGAATTCGCTTCCTCCGGCAACGTCGGCATGCTCGATCTTGTCCTCGCTCTGCAATGGGTCCGCAACAACATCGCCGAATTCGGCGGCGACCCATCACGCGTCCTCATCTTCGGCCAGTCCGGCGGCGGAGCAAAATGCGCCACCCTCATGGCCATGCCTGCCGCATCCGGGCTCTTCCATCGCGTCATGACCATGTCCGGCCAACAGGTCAAAGGTCAGTCCGTCGATATCGCATCCGCCCGCACAAAAATCATTTTCGATAAACTCGGCATCACCACCGCCAATCTCTCCACCCTGAAAACTCTGCCGATGGAAACCATCCAGGCCGCCGCCCGCTCTGTCTCTTCCGACTGGCTCCCCGTCGTCGATCACGTCGTGCTTCCCCGCGATCCCTTCACACCCGACGCTCCCTCACTCTCCGCCCACGTCCCGATGATTCTCGGCAACGTGCATGACGAAACCGCCGTGCCCGACCGCGACCCCGCCGGCCATCCGCTCACCTGGGCCACAGCTCCCGCCGCGCTGCAAAATGCCGTAGCGCAATACCTCGGCCCCGTCACCGCAGAATCCGCCGTCGCAAAATTCCGCTCCATCCATCCCGACTACTCACCCATCGACGTCGTCATCGCCGCCGCCACCGCCTTCCGCGCCTGGCCCGGTCAGGTCCTTGAGGCGGAACATCGCGCCTCCGACCCCGTCAGCCAGCCGCACACCTGGGTCTATCAAATGGATTGGCACCGCACCGGTGGCCGCGCCATGCACACCATCGACATTCCTTTCATGTTCGACAATCTCGCCGCCGCGCCCGCGCAAGTCGGTACCGACCTCGCCGCCGCCCAGCCTCTCGCCACCGCCATGTCGCAGATGCTCGTCTACTACGCCGCCACCGGCAATCCCAACAACTCGGGCATTCCGCACTGGCCCGCTTACTCGCTCCAACATCGCGACACTATGCTCTGGAACACGCCGCCTCGCATCGCGCAAGATCCACGCGGCGATGAGCGACGCTTCGCCGCCGCCAGCCCCTACCGCCAACCCGGCACCTACTGATTCATTTTTTGTTTGTGATTTATTTCGCAGGAGAAACCGTGAAACCAATTCGTCTCATCCTGTTCCTCGCCATCGCCGTCGCATCGCTGCATGGCCAAGCGATAAAAATCATTCTCGTCGGTGACTCCACCGTTGCCACCGGCGGTGGCTGGGGCCCGGGCTTCTGCGCTCTCATGTCAAAGAACATCACCTGCACCGATGTCGCTCTCAACGGCCGCAGCACCAAAAGTTTCATCGCCGAAGGCGCCTGGCAGAAAGCTCTCGACCTCCGCGGCAACTACTACCTCATCCAGTTCGGCCACAATGACCAGAAAGCCAACGACCCCACGCGCTACGCCGATCCCGATATCGCCTTCCCCGCCAATCTCCGTCGCATGGTCGCAGATGTCCGTGCCATCGGAGCCATCCCCGTCCTCGTCACGTCACTCTCGCGTCGCAATTACAAAGACGGCCAACTCGTCCTCGACCTCACACCTTACGTCGATGCCACCAAAAAAGTGGCCGCCGCAGAACACACTCCACTCATCGACCTCAACGCTCTCTCCGTCGCCATGCTGCAGAAAATGTCGCAGGCCGATGCGGACAAATTCGACGCCGTCGCGCATCCCGATGCCAGGGCAGAAAACTCCGCCGCCGTAACATTAGACCGCACACATCTCAACGCACTCGGCCAGCGCGTCTTCGGCCGCATCGTCGCGCACGAACTCGCCCGCGTGCAACCCGCTCTCGCTGCCGACATCCTCACACCCGCCAACTAGCTGCGAACGCGCTTCGTCGTCAATTCTTTCCAGTTGAAGAAAACATCCGGCAGCGCCACCACCGCAAACACGCAGAGAATAATCGTCAGCGTAAATTGCGGTACGCTCATGTTCCAAAACGGCGGCCACGGGTCCAGCACACGCAGCAGAATAAACGTAAACGTCACGCCATACGAACGAATCATCCACTGCCGATGCTGCGCAATGTGTCCGTTCCTCGCCGTTAGAAACGCGGCAATCGTCGTCACGTACCACGCGCTCACCTGCGTCCACGTTCCCACAATCACCCCGCTCTTGTCGTAGATTGCAATCCCCAGCGCCCACGCGCCCCCCACCAGCACGCTGATGACGTACACCTTACCCATCAGCCTGTGCCAGTCAATATATTTCCGCCGCAGCCGCGATGAAAACTGCACCGGCCCCAGCAGCAGCGCCAGCGGCGCAAAAATAAAATGCGGCAACACCACCCATATATTGCTGTGGACATGGTTCAGCAAATGTGCGCGGTACTCGCTGTAATATCCTGACGGATACATCAGCGGAATCTCCGACGTCACCAGCACCCACAACGCCATCGCCCCCATCACCGTCCACAGCAAAATCTTTTTGTTCTTCTGCAGCCAGCTCTGTTCCATCGTTCTATGCTCCTGTTAAAGTTTTTCGCTTCGACTGCATTCGATTCACCAGCACAATCACCGCGCCCAGCAAGCTCGGCAACGCCAGCGTCATCAACCCAACGTTGTAATCACCGGTCTTGTCCTTCAACTTGCCCATCATCATCGGCCCCCAAAATCCGCCGGTGATGCCGATCATGTTCACCGCCGCAATCGCCGTTGCCGCTTTTTTCCCGCTGTAAAAATTGCAGATGATTGTCCACAGCGGCCCCTGCATCGCAAACACACTCAGCTCCGCCACCGTCAACGTGGCCACCACCACCACTTTCGAGTGCGAATATCCGCTCAGCCAGAAACTCACCATCATCAGCAAAAACGGCAGCAGCACATGCCAGTGTCTTTCCCCGCTCTTATCACTGTGGGT
>CAIZGA010000520.1 GCA_903932385.1 uncultured Acidobacteriota bacterium | reverse complement strand
TGCATTTGCCTTGCTGGATGTAGATGCGGCGATGCGAGAGAAATACGCCGAGCTGACGCCGGAGTTTGAACGGATGCTGGCGCTGGCAAAATTGCTGAATGGAAAACGGCAGCGGCGCGGTTCGATAGATTTCGATTTGCCCGAGCCGGTAATTGAGTTTGACGAACTGGGAATGATGCAGGGCATTGTGCGCAGCCAGCGCGGCTGGTCGAACCGGTTGATTGAAGAATTCATGCTGGCGGCCAATGAGTGCGTGGCCACGTGGATAGAGCGGCAGGGTGTGCCGAGTTTGTATCGCATTCACGAGCAGCCGGACCCGGCGAAGATTGCGGACTTTGAAGATGCGGCGGCGGCGTTTGGATTTTCGCTCGGCGTGGGCCACATCCCGGTGCAGCGGATGCAGATGCGCAGCGACCGGCGCGAATCGCACGGGCGGGGACGGAATCCGCGAACGCATGAGGTGGTGGGCGAGGTGAAGGTGACTCCGCAGATGTACCAGAAGCTGGCGGAGAAAATTTCGGGATCGCCGGAGGAGCGGATTTTGTCGCACCTGATGCTGCGGTCGTTGAAGCAGGCGAAGTACAGCGAGAAGAACGAAGGACATTTTGCGCTGGCGGCGGCGAGCTACACGCACTTTACTTCGCCGATACGACGGTATCCCGATTTGATTGTGCACCGGATTGTGAAGGCGCTGCTGGGCGAAGGCGCAGATGCGGAATTTTTGCCGCAAGAAAAAGATGTACGACAGATGCAGGCAGTGATTCCGGAAAATGAGCTGGCGCAGATTGCGGCGGAGTCGAGCGAGGCGGAGCGGCGGGCCGATGATGCGGAGCGCGAGCTGATTGAGTGGAAGAAGATGATCTTCATGCAGGACCGCGTGGGGGAGGACTTCGACGCGATAATTTTGTCGGTGACGAAGTACGGCCTGTTTGTGGAATTGCACGACATGTTCATCGAGGGGCTGGTGCCGATTGCGACGCTGCCCGGCGACCACTTTACCTGGCGGGAAAATGCGCGGCAGATTTGCGGCGAGCGGACAGGGCGCTGCTACCGGATTGGGCAGAAGGTGCATGTGCTGCTGGACCGCATTGACCGGATGCAGAAGCGGCTGCAGTTTGCCATTGTGCCGAGCGACGAGGAGATGCTGGCGCCGACGCACGTGGGCAAGCACAAGAAAGGCAAGGGGAAGAAAAAAGAGAAGGACGGGAAAAAGCCCGCCGCGAAGAAGCATGGAAAAAAGAAGCGGCGGTGATGCTGCGCGAGCAAGTTGGCGGATGAGAAATTACAATAGAGGCAGGACACGAAGGAGCAACCCACATGGCGCACATGGTTTTTTGCACGCGATACAAGTCACAGATGGAAGGGCTGGATGAGCCGCCCTTTGACAACGAACTCGGCCAGAAGGTCTTCAAGAATGTTTCCAAGCAGGCGTGGGGCGAGTGGGTGGAGCGACAGAAGATGCTGCTGAACGAGTATCGGCTGCAGCCGTGGACACCGCAGGCGCAGGAGTTTCTGGTGGAGCAGATGAACGAGTTTTTCTTTGGCTCCGGCGGTGATGTGCCGAAGGAATTTGTGCCGCCGACGCAGTAAGCAGCGCGAGGGCGCGCTCGTGTACACTTGATTAGAAATAACCCCGTGCCGGGCCGTGCAAATGGCCTGGCAAAATCCTCCGTAAGTCGGGACGTGGCGCAGCCTGGTAGCGCGCACCCTTGGGGTGGGTGAGGCCGCTGGTTCGAATCCAGTCGTCCCGACCATTTTCAGCAAAGAATTTAAGTTCAGAAAACTGCGCGGGGAAATCTCTGTGCGGGGAGTGCTGTGTCTAGCGGAAGTAGCGGCGCAGCGACTCGACGACCAGGTAGCCGAACATGGCGGAGACGATGGCGATGGTGAAGTTGGTCGGGGTGAGGATGTCATGCAGGCCGACGGCGAGGGTCTTGCCGGGCGCGGAGTGGCGGGTGAATTCGCCCATGAGCAGGTTGGCGTAGAAAAGAAAAATGATGAAGAGGACTTCAATCAACGCGCGGAGCAGCGGCGCGAGCGGGTGCCGGAGTTTGCGCTTGATGGGCATGAGTCAATGCTACAGAAAAATTTGTGAAAGAAAATCTGTGCGGGTGGAAATTTAGAACATTCCGCTGAGGGCGTGATTGAGCAGGCCGAGCAGCGGTTGCGGGTTGCAGCCGAGAATGATGACGACCAGGGCGCAGAGCAGCAGCACGAAGCGCGTGAGCATGGATGCGGATTGTGGTGCGGGTGCGGCGGCGGTTTCTGCCGGCTCGACGACGTAGGCGTGCTTGAGGACCTGCAGGTAGTAGAAGAGCGAGACGGCGCTCATGGCGATGGCGAGCGCGACCAGCCACCAGAGGCCGGGCTGCTGCTGCCAGAAGAGCGCGAAGAGATTGAACTTGGCGAAGAAGCCGGCGAGCGGCGGAATGCCGGCCATCGATAGAACGAAGATGAGCAGGCAGAATGCGGTGAGCGGGGAACGCTTGCTGAGGCCGGCGAAGTTGGCGAGGTCGCTGCTGCCGGTTTCGCGTTCGACGATGGAAGCGATGGCGAAGGCACCGATGACTGCGATGGAGTAGGTGAGGATGTAGAAGATCAGCGCGGGGAGCAGGGAACGGGTTGCGTCACCATTGCCGAGGAATGCCAGCAGGATGTAGCCGGAGTGCGCGATGGCAGAGTAGCCGAGCAGGCGGCGGACGTTGGTCTGCGCGAGCGCTGCGAGATTGCCCCAGAGCATGGAGACGGCGGCGAGAATGACGAGCAAAGGCAGGGCGAGGTTTGCTGGCAGCAGGTTCCAGAAGAGATAGAAGCTGGCGAGCTTGGAGGCCGAGCCGATGAACATGGCGGCAGGAGCGGGCGCACCCTGGTAGACGTCCGGTGCCCACCAGTGCAGCGGCGCTGCGGCCACTTTGAAGGCGAAGCCGAGGACAACCATCAGCGTAGCGAGGATGATGAGGTGCAGGTCCTGCGCGGGCGCGTTGTCGATAACGGCGCGAATCTGGAAGACGTTGCAGCTATCGGCGATGCCGTAGAAGAGGCTGAAGCCGAAGAGCAGCATGGCGGCGGACATGCCGCCGAAGAGGAAATATTTCAGTGCGGCTTCTGACGACTGGATGCTGCGTTTGTTGAATGCGGTGAGGATGTAGAGCGAGAGCGAGAGCAGTTCCAGCGAGAGGAAGATGACGAGCAGGTGCAGCGTGGTCGCCATGAGCATGCCGCCGATGGTGGCGAAGAGCATGAGAGCGACAAACTCGCCGACGTGGTCGGTGAAGTCTTCATCGAAGGTGAAGAAGAGGCAGAGCGCGGTGATGGCCAGCAGGCCAAGCTCCACCACTTTGCCGGCGGGCGTGATGGCAACCATGCCGTCTGCCATGACGGTGATGGGCTGGGTGCTGAGGATGCAAACCGCGGCGAAGAGGATGCCGAGGAAGGAGAGAATCCCCGCAGCGCGGAAACGCAGCCAGTGCGATGTGCGGCGCAGGAAGGCGATGTCCACAATGAGGACAAGGAGCGCGGTGACTTCGAGAGCGGTCTCTGGAAGCGTGGCGTGGAAGAGAGCGGACCAGTCGATAGCAGAGAGGTTCATCGCGGAAACATTCATCGCAGAAAAGTTGTTCACTGTCCGGCCACCTTTCTGAGGCCGTCAAAGAGCGGCGAAGCCACGGCGGGCGTAATCCACTGCATCAGCAGTCGGGGATAGAGGCCGACGGCGAGAGTGCAGGCGAGCAGCAGCACGGCACCGGCACGTTCTGGAAATGTAATCGGTGGCAGCGATGCGGGTGCGGCACCGGCGGCGGCGGGTTCACCGAAGAAGCTGCGCTGCATGGCGCGCCAGGTGTAGGCGACGCCGATGATGATGCCGAGGCCGGCGCAGAGGGTCATGACGGGGTCTGCATGCCAGGCGCCGAGCAGGACCTGAAGTTCTGCGGGGAAACCGCTGAAGCCGGGAAGGCCAATGGAGGCCATGCCGGCGAGAACGAAGGTGACGGCGGCGAAGGGAATCGCACGCGCGAGTTGCATGGGGGCGAGCGCGTCGAGGTCGCGGGTGTGGGTGCGGGCGTAGACCATGCGGCCAACGACGGCGAAGAGCAGGCCGGCGATGACGCCGTGGGAGAACATCTGCAGCACCGCGCCGTTGATGCCGACGGTAGTGAGCGACATCAGGCCGAGCAGGACGAATCCCATGTGGCTGACGCTGGAGTAGCCGATGACGAATTTGAAGTCGCGCTGAACAAGGGCGAGGGTGGCTCCGTAAACGATGCCGATGGTGGCGAGCAGAGCGAAAACGTCACGCCAGGAAGTGAGCCAGAGAACGGAGTGTGCCCAGGGAGCGAGACCGTCGGGGAGCATCATCATGGCGACGCGGAGGCAGCCGTAAGCGCCGAGCTTCATGACGACGCCGGCGAGCAGCATGGATGCGGCGGTGGGTGCGGCAACGTGGCCGGTGGGCGCCCAGCTGTGGAAGGGCCACATGCCGGCGAGAACGGCGAATCCTGTAAAGACGAGCGGGAAGACGAAGAAGGCGAAACCGGCAGGATAGTGCGCCTGCGCCAGCGTGACCATGTCTGTGGAGTGTGCGCCGGAAACGGCGTAGGCGGCGATGAGGCCGACCAGCACCATGGCGGATCCAATGAAGGAATACAGTGCGAGCTTCATGGCGCCGTATTCGCGGCGGGTGGATCCCCAGATGGCGATGAGGAAGTACTTGGGGACAATGGCGATTTCGTAGAAGACGAAGAAGAGGAACAGGTCTGCCGAGAGAAAGACGCCGTAGACGCCGCCGATGAGGGCGAGGTAGAAGGCGAAGAACTCATTGGTGCGGTGGTCGATGTTCCACGAGAAAAGAATGCCGGCGACGGCGGCGATGCCGGTGAGCAGCAGCAGGACGACAGAGATGCCGTCGGCGGCGAGGTGATACTCAATACCGAGCGAGGGCAGCCAGGGGACGCGCACGACGGTGGCCCAGGTGCCGGCCTGCAGGTGCGGCAGAGAGACGAGGGTGACGACGCAGGTGGCGAGCGCGGCCAGCAGCGCAAGCCAGCGCGCGAACGCGGCGCGTTTGCCAGCGAGGGCGCAGAGCAGAGCGCCGCCAAACGAGATGTAGATGGTCCAGGCCAGCATGGCTACTTCCTATAAGAACCGGAACTGCAAAATTACGTGTACTGCGAACTGCAATGTTGAAATCAAAAACTACTTCTGCAGCAAAAAACAAAATCGACTACATCAGCTTGGAAACATATTCCGAAATGGTTGCGGCCAGCGGGCCGAGAAACAATTGCGGCCAGACTCCAAGCACAAACATGAGTGCGATGACCGGGGCGAGCGAAATGCGCTCTGCGACGGTGAGATCGGGGAAGCTGCTCCAACGCTCGCTGACCGGCCCCGTGAAGACGCGCTGCAGGATGGTGAGCAGCAGCATGGCGGTGGTGAGCAGAGCGATGAGCGAAATGGAAGATGCAATGGGCGCGAGCGGGAAGAAGCCCTTGAAGAGCAGGAACTCGCCGACGAAACCGTTGAGGCCGGGCAGACCGAGCGAAGAGAAGAGCGCGATGCCCATGAGACCGCAGAAGACGGGAGCGGGTTTGCGCAGGCCGCCGAAATCGTTGACGCCGCGCAGGCCGCCGGTGCGCTGTTCCATCAACGCGACAAACCAGAAGAGTGCGGCGGCGGTGAGGCCGTGGTTGAACATCTGCAGCAGAGCGCCGGCGAGTGCGGAGGACTTGTCGGCCACGGCACCGAAGGGTGCGGCGATGGCGAAGACGGCGAGCAGGCAGTAGCCGAGGTGGTTGATGGAGGAGTAGGCAAAGGCGCGCTTGAGGTCCTTCTGCACCAGAGCGGCGAAGGGCGCGAGCACGATGGTTGCGACGGCGAAGGTCATCAGCGGGGAACGCATCCACTGCATCTGCTGACCGAAGATGGGGAGCAGGATGCGGAGGAAGCCGTAGACGCCCATCTTGGACATGGCACCGGTGAGCAGCATGGTGACGCCGCTGGGTGCTTCTGCGTATGCTTCCGGCAGCCAGGTGTGGAAGGGCATGATGGGGACTTTGACGGCGAATCCGAGGAAGGCCCCCCAGAAGAGCAGGAGCAGAAGGCGCGCGCCGCTGATGCCGCCGTAGTTGGCGCCGGTGAAGTGTGCAGCGACGGCGGGCAGCAACTGGTGCTGCTGGGCCATCTGCGCGAGAGCGAGAAAATCAAAAGTGCCGGTTGCGATATACAGCGCGAGGAAGGAGAGCAGCAGCGTGACCGAGCCGACCATGGTGTAGACGAAGAACATGGTGGATGCGGCGGCGCGGCGGGGGCCTCCCCAAAGCCGGATGAGGAAGAAAGCGGGAATGAGGCTGAGCTCCCAGAAGAGGAACCAGTGGAAGAAGTTCAGCGCGGTGAAAGCGCCGAAGAGTCCCGACTGCAGCAGGAGCATCAGGGCGAAGTAGAGCGAGGCACGTTCTTTGACATGCGAAGACGCGAGCACAGCCATGGGAACAAGGATGGCCGAGAGCAGAACCATCAGCAGGCCGATGCCGTCGATGCCGAGGTGATACTCGATGCCGAGCGATGGCAGCCACGGGGCGCGTTCGACAAACTGCATGGTGCCGGTGGCGCTGCAGAAGTTACACCACAGGAACAGGGACAGCGCGAGCGAGAGCAGGCTGAAGCTGAAGGCGGTCCAGCGGGCGCGGAGATGGCAACCGGCACCGATGACGAGCACGGCGGCAGCGCCGACAATCGGCAGCGCAGTGAGGACGGAGAGTAGCGGCAGCGCGTTCATGCTTTCACGCTCCAGGAAAATGCAAACCATGCCAGCAGCAGAATCACCAAAGCAATGCCGATGGCGCGCAGCGAGCGCTGTACCTGGCCATTCTGCAGATGCGAGAGAAGGCGTCCGCTGAAGGAGACGCTGCTGCATCCGCCGTCGAAGCCGGCGTTGATGCCGCTGGATTCGACCGTGGTGTTGATTTCAGAAAGTGCGATGACGCTGGCGATGACGGTCTGCACGATGCCGTTCCAGAAGCTGCGGTCGAGCCAGTCTGCCGCGATGGCGAGGCCGGCGTTGAGGCGGAATACGGTGGCGGCGTAGAGCTCGTCAAAGTAGAGGCGGTCGCCCAGAACGCGGAAGAGCCACGGTGTGGCGACTTCGAGGGTGTCGGGTTCGGCGGCGGTCTGGCGCGGCTTGCTGCCATAGAGCCACCAGCCGAGGCCGAGGCCAAGGAAGACGATGCAGCTGGAGGTCAGCATGACGGGAACGAGGCCGGGTTCGGAAAAACCTGCCGCGTCAAAGGTTGCGACTTCGCCATGCAGGAAGGAAGTGAACCAGGGCCAGAGCGGGGTGCCGATGGCGCCGAGAAGAATCGCGAATGCGGCGAGCAGGATGAGCGGCACGGTCATGACGGCCGGGCTTTCATGCGGGGCGTGGTGGGAATCGCCACGATACTTGCCGAAGAAAACCTGAGCGACCTGGCGGGTCATGTAGAAGGCAGTGAGCAGAGCGGCAAAGCTGCCCATGTAGAAAGGAATGCGCGAAACGCTCCACAGGCTGGCGGAGTGCAGGATGGCGTCCTTGCTCCAGAAGCCGGAGAAGAAGAGCGGGAATCCGCAGAGCGCGAGCATGCCGATGCCGTAGACGGCGAAGGTGACGGGCATGTATTTGCGCAGGCCGCCCATGCTGCGGATGTCCTGCTCGTCATGGCAGCCGTGAATGACCGAACCTGCGCCGAGGAAGAGCAGCGCTTTGAAGAAGGCGTGGGTGATGAGGTGGAACATGCCGACGGCAACTCCGCCCACGCCGATGCCGAGCATCATGTAGCCGAGTTGCGAGACGGTGGAGTAGGCGAGGATGCGTTTGATGTCCTGCTGCGCGACGGCGATGCAGGCGGCAAAGAGCGCGGTGAAGGCACCGACCCAGGTGACGACGGTGAGTGCCGTCGTGGAGCCGCCGGCAAGGATGCCGAAGGACATCAGCGGATAGACGCGGGCGACAAGGAAGACACCGGCGGCAACCATGGTGGCGGCGTGAATCAGTGCGGAGACCGGTGTGGGGCCTTCCATCGCGTCGGGCAGCCAGACATGCAGCGGGAACTGGCCGGACTTGCCGGCGGCCCCGCAGAAGATGAGCAGCGCGATGGCCGTGGCTGCGGAGATGCCGATGGCGGTGATGTGCGATGCGAGAACGGCGAGTGCTGTGTGTTCCATCGCACCGGAGCCATTGTCATAAAAGAGCAGCGTACCGGCACTGTAGGAAAGCCAGAGCATACCGGCGAAGAGGCCGAGGTCGCCGATGCGGGTGGTGATGAAGGCTTTTTTCGCGGCGGCTGCGGCAGATGGCTTTTGATACCAGAAGCCGATGAGCAGGTAGGAGGTAAGGCCGACCAGTTCCCAGCAGATGAAGAGCAGCAGCAGGCTGTTGGAGATGAGTACGCCGAGCATGGCGGCGGCAAACAGCGAGAGGAAACAGAAGAAGCGGGTGAAGTTGGCGTCGTGCGCCATGTAGCCGATGCTGAAGATGAAGATGCAGAGGCCGACGAAGGTGACCATCACCAGCATGACGGCGGTGAGCGGGTCGAGCATCCAGCCGAGGCGGAGCCAGCTGCCGCCGAATTGCAGCCAGTTGAAGTTGACCACGGCGCGGGCGGACTCTTCTCCGCCGAGATGCATGAGGACGTTGGCGAAGGCGCAGAGCGCAAGCAGCAACGATCCGAACATGGCACCGACGGCGAGCGATGCAGCGGTAATGCGGCGGGACTGCGGCAGCAGAGCGGCGATGCCGGCGGCCAGCGCGGGCAGAACGGGAATCAACCAGAGATGAGTGACGATCCAGCTAGCGTTCATGATTCGTTCAGCCCCTCATCCTTTCATCCTGTCGATGCGGTCGACGTTGGCGGTTTTGTAATGGCGGTGGATGGCGATGATGAGCGCGAGTCCAACGGCGGCTTCCGCAGCGGCGACGGCGATGGAGAAGAGCAGGAAAAGAACGCCGGTGAAAGCCTCTGGATGCGCGGAGAAGCGCCAGAAGGCAATGAAGTTGAGATTGGCGGCGTTGAGCATGAGTTCAATGCCGACCAGCACGAGAATTGCGTTGCGGCGCAGCAGGGCACCGGCGAGGCCGATGGCGAAGAGCGCGGCGGAAACCAGAAGGAGTGAATCGAGGGTCATGACTTCACCGCGTTTCTTTCGCGCAGCGCGAGAATGACGGCGCCGAGCATGGCTGCGGTCAACAACAGGCCGATGATTTCAAGAGGCAGAATGTCCGCGCCCATCATCATGGTGCCGATGTCGCGGATGGTGGCCGAAGGCGCAGCCGGTGCGGCGCGGTGCAGGCTTGAATCTGAAGTGAGGATGCGGGCGATGGCGATGAAGACGAGCACGGCGACGGCGATGCCGCTGAGCGAGTTGCCCCAGCGAATCGGATGGCGCTGCTCTTCATCGCGTTCGCGGACCAGAAGCACGGCGAAGACGATGAGGATGGCGACGGCGCCGGAGTAGACAAGGATTTGCGCGAGGCCGGCGAATTGCGCGCCCAGAGCGACGTAGAGGCCGCCGAGTCCGGCAAAGGCGAGGACCAGAGCGAGGGCGCAGTGCACCAGGTTGCGCAGGGAAAGCGCAGCGACGGCACCGGCGATGGAGAGCGCGGCGAAAAATGCCGGCAGGGCAAAGTTCATGACAGGCGCTCCATTCTTGCTGGGAGATTACGAGGCATAGCGATAGCTCCGTTTCTCAATTTTTCCGGAGCCAACGGCGCGGCCCAGCACAATGTAAGGAACAAGAACGATGAGCGTGGTGATGGCCCAGCGGGCGACTCCGGGAGCGAGCCAGCGCCAGAGACCGGCATCGACGAGCACGATGAGGGCCATGGGCAGCATGAATTTCCACGCGAAGTCCATCAACTGGTCGGTGCGCAGGCGGGGCAGCGTGCCGCGGATCCAAATGAAGACCGAGATGAGGACGAAAAGTTTGATGAAGAACCAGAGGTAGCTGGGAACAAAGTCGAGAAACGAAAACGGTGCGCCCCAGCCGCCGAGG
>CAIZGA010000519.1 GCA_903932385.1 uncultured Acidobacteriota bacterium | reverse complement strand
TCATTGACGGTGGCTTCAAAGAGGCGCGCATCTCGGAAGACGCGGCCTTCATCTTCGAGCACGTCGGCGGTGGCGAAGATGGAGTCGACCGCATGTGGGCTGGCGGGCATGCCGTGGTAGATGACTTTGTAAGCGTCGAGGACGAGGTTGTAGTCGCCACGTGTGCGGCGCGGCGCGGGCTTGGCTTCCAGTTGTGCGCGGAGTTGCTGGGCACGCTCATACGCATTGGCGGTTTGCGCTGGGAGGCGAAGCGCGGGCAGACACACAACTGCGACCACCGCGGAAAGTATCCAGCGGCGCGCCCTGTGGTGCTTCGGTGTGGCCGCGCAGAAGGGCGCTGCGACGGTCCGGTCTAGCAGCATCGGAGCCATATCGCCCAACACACATTCAGCGTAGCTGGTTTCGCCGACGCCGTGACATGGATTCTGCGGGGATTTCACCGGGTGTATTCCCGATGGTAACCCCCGCGAAATTGGCCATGCATAGCGGTTCGACGCGTGATTAAGCAAGAAGGGAAGCGAGCAGGTCTTTGGCGGATGCGAGTGCGGAGTCGAGTTGCGCCGCATCGGTGCCGCCGGCCTCTGCCAAATCGGGACGGCCGCCGCCTTTGCCGCCGACTTTGGCAGCGAGCAGCCCGACGAGTTTGCCGGCCTGGACGCGAGTGGTCAGGTCTTTGGTGACGCCGACGATGAGCGCGACTTTGTTGTCTTCGGATTTTGATCCGAGAACGACGACACCGCTGCCGATCTGGTTGCGCAGGTTGTCGACGAGTTCGCGGATTTGTGTGCGGTCGAGCGCATCCACACGCTGCACCAGAAGCTTGATGCCGTTGACTTCGACGGCCGCGTCGGCAGCGTTGGCCATGCTGGAAGTGGCAGACTTCATGCGCATCTGGTCCAGCTCGCGGCGGAGACGTTTGATTTCCTCATCCTGCGTGGAGAGTTTATGCGAGAGCGCGGCGGCAGGGTCGCTCTCCGGGCTGCCAAGTTGCGCGGCCAGTTTGGCGACGGCAAAGTCGCGGCGGAATTCCGCGAGCGAGCCGGCACCGGTGATGGCTTCGACGCGGCGCACGCCGGAGGAGACCGAGGATTCGCCGAGCAGTTTGAGCAGGCCGATTTCTCCGGTGGCCGCGGTGTGCGTGCCGCCGCAGAGTTCCGTGGAGAAGTCGCCGATTTTTACGACGCGAACTTTGTCGCCGTATTTTTCGCCGAAGAGCGCCATGGCATGCAGCTCATTCACGGCCACGTCGATGGGAACATCTTCCAGCGTGACCACCTGCGTGTTGGCGAGAATCTCGCGGTTGGCGAGGTCTTCCACGTCCTGCAGGTCTTCATCGGCGATGGCGGCGTAGTGCGAGAAGTCGAAGCGAAGACGCGAAGGATCATTGAGCGAGCCGGCCTGCTTGACGTGCGTGCCCAGGACTTGTCTTAGAGCGGAATGCAGCAGGTGCGTGCCGGTGTGGTTGCGCATGGTGGCGTTGCGGACTTCGCCGTTGACGACGGTCTCAACCAAATCGCCGACGTGCAGAGCGGCGCGGGCGATGGCGCGATGCGCGAAGACCCCCTGCACCGGCTTGGTGCAGCCGGAGATGTCGGCGAGGATTGCGTTGTGATTGTTGTCATAGAGCCAGCCGACGTCGCCGACCTGACCGCCGGAGTCGGCGTAGAAGCTGGTGCGGTCGAGAACGATTTCGCCCGCGTCGCCGGGCGCGAGTGATTGCACGCCGATGCCGTCTTTGACGAGCGCGAGAATTTTTGCATCGGCAACGGCGAGATGTTTATAGCCGTCGAAGCTGGTCTTGGGCAGGTCGCGGTAAACGGGGCTGGCGGATTTTTGCGAGCCGCCTTTCCACGATGCGCGGGCGCGTGCTTGTTCTTCTTCTTTGGCAGCTTCGAAATCAGGAATATTAATTGCCGTTCCCGCATCACGCGCTGCATCCACCATATAGTCCAATGGGAGTCCATATGTCTCATAAAGATGGAAAGCATCTGTGCCACTGATGGTCAACAATGACAAGTCACTTCGTCCCGCTGGTGCTATTTCAGCCAGTTGTAAATCTTCTGCTAGTTCGGTTGAATCTATATATTTTTTCCGATGTCGTTCGATGAGAGCATCAAATTGCCTTGAGCCAATTTCCATCACACGCGCGAATTGTTCTTCTTCTGCGAGGATGACTTTGGCGATGCGGTCGGCGGAATCTTTTAATTCCGGATATGCGGTCTGCATTTCATCGCGGACGGCGTAGACCATCTGGTGCATGAAGGGTTGTTCCTGCCCGAGCAGGCGACCGTGGCGGATGCCTCGGCGAAGAATTTTGCGCAGCACGTAGCCGCGGCCTTCGTTG
>CAIZGA010000518.1 GCA_903932385.1 uncultured Acidobacteriota bacterium | reverse complement strand
CCGGAGATCATACGCATCGTCGAGCCGGAGTTGCCGCAATCCAGCGGCCCCGTTGGCGCGTGGAAACTGCCGGCTACACCGGTGACTTCAATGCTGCCGTCGCTCTTGCGATCCACTTTTGCACCCAGCGCGGCCACGCAGCCGAGTGAACTGGCACAATCGGCGCCGGTGGAAAAATTACGCAGCTTGGTTGTTCCCTCGGCAAGCCCAGCCAGCAGGGCATAGCGGTGCGAGATGCTTTTATCGCCGGGAAGGCGGAGGCTGCCAAGAATATTCTTTGCAGGGCGGATGGTTTGTGTCTTGCTGTCTTTGCCTGTCGTCATCTGGATTTATTTTAACGGAGATAAGCGCTTTGTGTTTGCGCTCTACTCTCCGTACGGCACCCAGATGTTTTTTACCTGCGTCGCATGCTGCAGGAACCAGCGTCCTTCGGCGTGCGCGGCATCGAACCAGTTATAGGCATGGCCCTCGTTGGTCCACACCTGTTTCAGGTTGCCGATGGAGGCGGCCTTCACCATGGCGGCATCTTCATCGCTGCGGAAGCACCAGATGGCGTCCACGCCGTCATGGTCTGCCAGTGTCTTGCCGAGTTCCGACGGTTTGCCTGCGACCAGATTCACCACGCCGCCTGGCAGGTCGCTTGTGTCGAAGACCTGATACAAATCGCCGAGGATAAGTGGGTATTTTTCTGACGGGACAGCAACCACAGTGTTGCCCATGGCGATGGCCGGCAGCAGCAGTGAGAGCAGACCCAGCAGCGGAGCTTCCTCCGGCGCAAGTATTCCGATGGTGCCCACTGGCTCCGGCATGGCGATGGTGATGTTGCGCCCGGGCGGATGATGGACTACGCCTTCAAATTTGTCCGTCCATGCCGCGTAGCTGAAGATGCGTTCGATGGAGAGCGCGACTTCACTGGCCGCTTGTGGGGCTCCTACCGCTGCCGCCAGTCGGCGAGTGATTTCTTCTTTACGTTGGATGAGATTTTCCGCAATGTAGTAAATGACCTGCGCGCGTGCATGGGCCGTCATCTTCGCCCACTTTGCCGCAGAGTTTGCCGCTTCCACTGCGTTACGAATATCTTTGCGATTGCCGAGCGGCGCCTCGCCCAGCAACTTGCCGTCGATGCCATGCACCGCGAAACTATAGCCGGAGTCGGGCCGTGCCTGTTTACCGCCGATGTATTGCTTCACGGTGCGGTCGATGTCGGCGTTGGCTGTTGCGTCATCATCAGGATGCACTGCAGAAGATTTTTTCGTTGCAATAGTTTTCGGCAACGCGTTCAGCCAGTCCGGTGTCAGGTATTCCAGCATGCCTTCGCGGCCGCCTTCGCGCCCGTAGCCGGATTCACGATAGCCGCCGAAGCCGCAGGCCGCGTCGAACTGATTGGTGGAGTTGACCCACACCACGCCGGCTTTCACTTGCGCGGCAAGATCCAGCGCGACATTGATGTTCTCGCTCCAGATGCTGGCGGCAAGTCCATAGACGGTGTTGTTCGCCAACTCTGCGGCCTCGGCCGGCGTGCGGAAGGTCATTGCAGCCAGCACCGGGCCGAAAATTTCTTCCTGCGCCACGGTGGCTGTTGGATGCACACCGGTCAGCAAGGTTGGCGGAAAATAAAGTCCCTTGGTGGGCAGCGTGCCTTGCGGCTGCCAGCAAGTGGCACCGTCTGCGATGCCTTCATCGACAAGTTTGCGAATGCGTTCCAGTTGCACCGGAGCAACAATCGCACCGATGTCGATGGACTTATCCAGCGGATGCCCGATGCGCAGCGCCTGCATGCGTGTGCGCAGCTTGGCGAAGAGTGTTTCGGCGACGCGTTCCTGCACCAGCAGGCGAGAACCAGCGCAGCAGACCTGCCCCTGATTGAACCAGATGCCGTCGACGAGTCCTTCAACGGCGGAGTCGAGATCAGCATCATCAAAAACTACAAAGGGAGATTTACCGCCAAGTTCGAGAGAAAGTTTTTTGTGCGATGCCGCAGTGGATTTGCGAATGATGCGGCCCACTTCGGTCGATCCGGTGAAGGCAATCTTGTCTATGCCGTCGTGTTCCACCAAGGCTGCGCCGGTGCTGCCGTCGCCGGTGATGATGTTCAGCACGCCTGCGGGCAGGCCCGCTTCCATGGCAAGTTCGGCGAATGCCAGTGCAGTGAGCGGTGTGTATTCGGCAGGCTTGATGACGACCGTGTTGCCCGCGGCCAGCGCCGGCGCCACTTTCCATGCAAACATCAGCAGAGGAAAATTCCACGGGATGACCTGGCCCACAACGCCGCAGGCCGAGTAGCCGGGAAATTCCTGACGCAGCAGCTGCGCCCAACCCGCGTGATGATAAAAATGCCGCGCCACCAGCGGAATATCAATATCGCGGCTTTCGCGAATCGGTTTACCGTTGTCGATGGTTTCAAGCACGGCGAGCCGGCGCGAATGTTTCTGCACCAGCCGCGCCAACGCGTACAGATAGCGCGCACGTTCATGTCCGCTGAGCGCCTGCCACACGGGCAACGCTTTGCGTGCGGCAGCAACGGCTGCGTCTACGTCGGCGGAGTTGCCTTGCGCGACTTCAGCAATCACGTCACCGGAGGAGGGATCACTGGTCGTAAAATATTCGCCGGCTTTGGGCGCGGCCCATTTGCCGGCAATGAAATGACCGAAGCGACGCTTGTGGCCATCGAGCCACGCTGTCACTTCCTTCGGGTCTTCCGGCGCTGCACCGTAATCCATAGACTGAAATTTTTCTGCGATGCTCACGGCTTCTCCTTCTAACAATTTCGGCTATGCAATCGGATGGCGATAGGTTGCCGAGTAGCGACCGGTGAGATAGTGTTCCAACTGGCGTTCAATGTCGCCCAACATACTACTGGCGCCGAAGCGGAAGAGTGACGGCTCCAGCCACGGTCGGCCGAGTTCTTCCTTCATCAGCGAGAGCCAGTCCAGCGATTGCTTCGCGGTCTTGATGCCACCGGCAGGTTTGAATCCAACCGCCATGCCGGTCTTCTCGGCGTAATCGCGAATCGCACGCACCATCACCAGCGATACAGGCAGCGTGGCATTCACGGCTTCCTTGCCGGTGGATGTCTTGATGAAGTCGGAGCCTGCCATCATCGCCACCCAACTGGCGCGGGCCACGTTGCGCAGCGTCATCAGGTCGCCAGTGCCAAGGATGGACTTCATGTGCGCTGCCCCGCATGCATCCTTGAATGCGGCAATCTCGTCGTAGAGCGCGTTCCACTCGCCGTTGAAAACATGCGCGCGGGTGATGACAATATCAATCTCGCTGGCTCCGGCCTCCACCGAGCGGCGGATTTCTTCCACGCGTTCCGCCAGTGGTGAAAGCCCGGCAGGGAATCCGGTGGAAACTGCAGCCACGGGAATGCCCGAGCCTTCCAGCGCCTTCACGGCTGTCTCCACATAGGCGTGGTAGACGCAGACCGCGCCGGTGGTGATGTGCAGGTCCGCAATGCCGAGGCCTTCCACAATGTGCCGCTGTAAGGGTTGGCGCGCTTTGGCGCACAGGCGCCGCACACGCTCAGCGGAGTCGTCGCCGCTCAGTGTGGTCAGGTCCATGCAGGCGATGGCACGCAGCAGCCATGCCGCCTGATTTTCTTTCTTCACGGTGCGGCGTGTGCCGAGGGTGGCGGCGCGGCGTTCCACTGCACTCGTATTCACGCGCACCTCTTCCACCCAGTCCAGATTGAGCGGGATGCGGCGGTTGGCTTCGAGCAGGCGACCGTTCAGGACAATCGGCATCGGCGGCTTCGTGTTGTGGGACGTGGTCTGGAGTGACATGCTGCTCTCTCCGCTGCTAAAAAATACGGGCTCCCCAGCGTCAGCAGAGGAGCCATAAATCCATGAAGTAGCAGGATATACCTTTTAGCAGCGCAAATCGAGCATGGAGCAGAGCCTCTATGCGTGCGGATCTTCCGGCATCAGGCGCACATCGTCCACGTTGCGGTAGCGTTCGGCGTAGTCCATGCCGTAACCAATCACAAAGTGGTTGGGGATGCTGAAGCAGACGTAATCGGCTTCAATCTGTTGGATGCGCCGCGAAGGCTTGTCCAGAAATGTGGCGATGCGCATGGTCTTGGGGTGGTGCTGCAGCATCAGCTTGCGGAGAAAGTTCAGCGTCAGGCCGGTGTCGAGAATATCTTCGACGATGATGATGTTTTTTCCCTCGATGGAATTGTCGAGGTCTTTGATGAGTTTGACGGCGCCGCTGGAGCGGGTGCCTTTGCCGTAGCTGGAGACGGCGACAAAATCAAAGGTGGCATCCACTTTAATCTGTCGTGCCAGATCGGACAGAAAAATTGCCGCGCCCTTCAGCACGCCCACCAGCACGATGCTTTCGCCGGCGTAGTCCTTGGTAATCTGTGCGCCGATTTCGGCAATGCGTTTGTGGATCTGCTCGTGTGAGAGCAGTACTTCCATAGTGTCGGCAGGGATATAGGGCGGCGTTTGCTGCGTCGTTTGTGTCATGACGAAACCAGACTAGCGCGAACCGTGGCCATCAGCAATGTGCAGGTGTGGAATTCGCGTCCGTAAATACCATGCCCGCCAGCAAATCGTAACGGCTTCCAATACACTGGTATTCGACTATGTGCGCATTTCTCCATCTCGGCAACTGGAATATTGACTTCCTCTTCGTGCATCTGCACGGACCCATCATGCTGGGCACTTTCGGCATAATGCTGTGGCTGGCCGCAGTGGTGGCCATCATCGTG
>CAIZGA010000517.1 GCA_903932385.1 uncultured Acidobacteriota bacterium | reverse complement strand
GCTGAAGATGCCTTGCATCAGTTGGGATTTTCGCAGGTGAGGGTGCGCCATCACGGCGAGCAGGCACGCATTGAGATTGCTCGCGAAGAAATGCCGCGCGCGCTCAACATGGAAATGTTTGCGAAGATTCACGAATCCCTGCAGTTGCTGGGATTCAAGCACATCTCACTGGACATGCAGGGATATCGCAGCGGGTCGATGAACACGACGCTGCCACAAAGCAAAGTACTGCCGCTCTCGGCCATCGGCAAACCATAAACACGCAACGGATTATTTAGGACGGATGGAATGCGGTTTGCCTATCTTGATTGCTTCGCTGGAATATCCGGCGATATGTTTCTTGCCGCACTGGTGGATGCCGGTGTGCCGGCGGAAGTTTTGCAACAGGCCGTTGCGCAACTCGGAATTGGCGCCACGGTTGAGTTCGAGCGCGTAGACCGCAGCGGCGTTTCCGCCTACAAAGCCAATGTGATGGAGCAGGGAAAGCTGGCTGAGTCCGCCGACAAACATACGCATGAACATACGCATCAACACTCACATGGCCGCTCGCTATCTTCCATACGCAAATTGATTCAGGCTGCAACGCTAGACGATAGCGTGAAGCTTCGCGCGATCCGCACATTCGAACTTCTCGGCGAGGCCGAGGCGAAGATACACAATGTACCGGTGGAGAAGATTCACTTCCATGAAGTTGGCGCGGTGGATGCGATTGCGGATATCGTCGCTGCCAGCGCGGGCATTGAACATCGTGCGGCGCAGGGGCCGGTGCAGTGGTATTGCTCGCCGGTGAATGTTGGCAGCGGCGTGGTGGAGTGCGCACATGGCACATTGCCAGTGCCTGCACCCGCAACGGCGTTACTGCTGCGCGGAGTGCCAACTTACGCTGCTCATATTGAAAAAGAATTGACTACGCCAACCGGTGCGGCGATACTGCGCGCGTTGGAACCTATCTTCGGTTCGCAGCCGACGATGAACGTACAAGCCATTGGGTATGGAGCGGGCACTCGCAATCCAAAAGGTTTTGCTAATGTGTTGCGGCTATGCGTGGGCGAGGGAAGCGATGCGCAGGAAGCCGAGACGCTTGTCGTTCTTGAAAGTGCGATTGATGACATGAATCCACAACTGCTGGCACACCTGGCAGAGCAATTGTTGCAGGCTGGAGCGGTGGATGTGATGCAGTCGCCGGTCATTATGAAGAAGGGCCGTGCCGGAATACTGCTGACGGTGTTGAGCAAGCCGCAAGATGCGGCGCGTTTTCGTCAGATGATTTTTCGCGAGTCCACTACGCTGGGCATTCGCATGCGTGAAGAGAAACGCTTTGCACTGCCGCGCGCGATTGAAACAGTTGCTACCGAGTTTGGCGAGATTCGAGTGAAGTTGGGAATGCTTGACGGGGAAGTGTTGAACATTGCGCCGGAGTATGAAGATTGCCGCGCGGCGGCTGAGCACCACAAGGTTGCGGTGAAGATTGTGATGCAGGCAGCCATCGTTGCCTATAGCGCGGGGAAGAAATCATGACGCGCGAATCTTTACTGCAAATTCTGGCGGCGGTGGAGCGTGGCGAAATCAGCAGCGCATCTGCGGCTGAACGAATGGCATCGCTGCCGTTTGAGGACCTCGGCTATGCGCGCGTGGATCATCATCGCTCTCTGCGGCATGGCTTGCCGGAAGTGATATACGCTGCGGGAAAAACAGCAGCGCAGACTGCAGGCATTTTCTCCAAGCTGGCTGCGAGTGGTGTGGATGTGCTGGCAACTCGCGTGGATGCAGAGACGGCTGCAGCGATTCTTACTGCTCATCCGCAGGCACATCATCACAGCGTGGCACGTACGATGACATTGCGCCAGTCAGCAGCAAAGCCAGCACAAGGCTGCATCGCAGTTCTCTGCGCCGGCACCAGCGATATTCCTGTGGCGGAAGAAGCGGCTGTTACTGCGGAAACTTTCGGCGCGCAAGTGGTGCGGATTTATGACGCAGGCGTTGCCGGTGTGCATAGGCTGCTCGCATCGCGCACGGAGTTGGAATCCGCCGATGCCGTCATCGTCTGCGCAGGGATGGAAGGCGCGTTGCCGTCGGTGGTTGGCGGTTTGGTGGGCGTGCCGGTCATCGCCGTGCCCACGTCTGTAGGTTATGGAGCAAGTTTTGGCGGCACGACGG